>CAYSTL010000036.1:0-14901 GCA_964433785.1 uncultured Thermoplasmata archaeon | reverse complement strand
TATCTAAATAAAACTTGGTCGCTCTCATCACATATTTTTTCTTAAAATCATGCCTAGAGATTGAATACTCTAGAGTATAAACATCATCTTTGTCATCACTTAAATCTTTTAAACCTTCATAGGCTTTTTTAACATTCTCTGATCCATCATCGATAGATTCTTTCATATTCTCAAAATAGTTATCCCCGACTTCATAATCTCCCATCATATAATTTTTATCAGCTGCGTTACACCACGCTTCATTTTTTCGAATTATCTCTCCATTCCCGTTCAAGATGACCACTGCCGATGGGAGAGAATCTAAGGTTTTTTGGATCAATTTATATGACCTGTCTAGGTCTTCTTCAAGGCTCTTTCTTTCTACCTCTCTTTTTATCGCTCTTTCCAGTAATTTGTATTTTTCTGATATTGGTTCCTCTTTAATTATGTACCTATCAGCACCATTATTCAATGCTTTCATGGCGACTCTTTCTTCACCTTTCCCTGTAAATATCAGAAATGGTGTGTCACTATTATTTTCATTTCTATACTTCAAAAGATGTATGCCATTCTTTTTAGGCATGTGATAATCAGAAACGATGGCTTCATATCTCTCAGTCTTCAATTTTTCTATAGCATCTTCGTATGATCTGCTTATATCTAATTTAATTTCATTATCTTCATTCTCTAAGAACATCTTCGCCTGCTTTCTAATGTCCTCATCATCATCTACAAACAATACTTTCATTTTCTCACTTCCTTTTAATCAAATTTTTTATTTAAATCTTTTTAATTTTCTAATTCCTCTAATATTTCTTTAACTTTATTCTTACCCAAACCACCGCTGAAATAACTGACAACTCCAAACTCTTTATGGGTCTCCCCATCTTTTTCTACCAGAACGGTGGGAGTTGTCGTGATCTCAAACTTCTTCGCCTTCTCTGGATACTTAGATGTATCTATCACCTCGACATCTACGTCTGAATCTTGAAGATAAGATATCCCATCTGAATAAAATACCAAAAGCTCAGGTTCTGTTTTGCTCGAGTAAAATATCCTCACTATTTTATCACTCATCAATCTACCTCCTTTATCTTTTCTCCTATTTGAATTCCCTTCTCACCGATCTCAAATCTTTTGATCTCCTTACTGTGAGCTATACCCCTCATCTTTAACACATTCATGATCTTACCAATACTATTTTTCTCCTCTATATACCTTAGTAATATGATGCCGTCAGTGAGAGAACTCAGTCTTAGATCACTTGCTGAAGTTTCTCCCAATATCGTTTCTCCACTTGAACTAAACATACTGCTGCTTAAAAACGTCATGGCGGTTGTAACACCCCTTTTCTTCAAGGCTGAATTCAATTGTAACAGATTTTCTCTGAGTTGATCTTCACTCATCCCAGCAGAAGGTAGAGATGATACTGAATCTATCATCAGTCTTTTTGCATCCGTCTCATCTATCGTGTCCAAAATTTCATACAAAAATTTATCTGGATACGTATCGATGAGATCAGGACTAATAAAATTAAGTAGACCATCTTTTTCATATCTATCAAAATCCCATCCATGAGATTCAGCTGTCTTTTTTACTTGTGTTAAAGGTTCTTCCAGATTAACGAAAACTCCCGTTTCATCATTCCTCACACCTTCCATCAAGAACTGCATACCAAATGTACTCTTACCTGTTCCAGTATTTCCAGTTAAAAGTATGATATGACCTTCAGGATAACCTCCTCCTATCATCTCATCCAGGCCTGAAACACCTGTACTATTTCTCAATTCAAAATTAGTTTTCGCCACTTTTCTACCTACTGGGATCTTAGGGAATATATTAAGTCCCTCTGAATCTATCTCAAAAACGACCTTCCCACTACGATAATTCACACCCCTCATTTTTATGATGTTAATATATCTCATCATCCTCTGTTCACCCATAACGTGTTCCATCTGGATGATACCGTCTGAGATAAAGTCTTCTACTGAAAAAGTACTCTTATCATCCTTTCCTTCAGATGTCAAAAACAGAGTGCAGTCTAGACTATCTAACATCGTACTCAATCTGAATATCAAATATCTGAGGAGTTCTTTGTTATCTAAGATATACCCTACTGCAGTTATAGAATCTATGACCAACCTTTCTGATTCAGATCCCTCAACCAATGTTTCCACTTTCTCAACCAATTCATCAACATCACTCCTTTCTATCTCTTTTTCTTCCCAACCCATTATTTGAGTCATGCTCCTAAGGTCTGTAAACCTTATATTTCCTTCATTCACCATCTCTTCATCGAAGAAATCCATATCATTTATATTCTTTAAAGTTTTATTATAACTCTCTGTTACTGCGATATAGATACCATTTTCCTGAAATTTATTCCAACCCTCGAATAACCACTGCATCGATAAAACAGTCTTACCAGTACCCGCTTCACCCTGGATCAGAACCACGTGTCCTGTTGGTACACCATTGGTCAATATCTTATCTAAACCAGATATGCCTGTATTTTTAACCTTTTTTTCATTAAACATATCATATCTCACCTTCATCACATCTATATTTTTTTAGAATGATATCAAAACGTAAACCACCCATATCAGAATCCTCGACCTGTACATCACCATCGTATTTTTGTGTTATCTCTTTGGCCAAAAATAAACCGAGTCCAGAAGAAGATTTTACTGTTGTGAAACCTTTATTGAATATTTTATCATAATTATTCAAATTAAGGCCTTCACCATCATCCTTAATCACACATATCACATCATTTTCGGTCTCTTTTAGCGACACAGCAATCCGATTTCCATTTGAATGCTTTATAGAATTCTGAACGATATTACTGAACACTTCAGATAACAGTTCGCCACCTTTGACTTTTATTTCGGAGCTATCGATATTTTTCACCAATTCCATATCATTGTTCTCAGCTTCAGGTCTGTACTTATCCACGATCTCATCTATTATCGAATCCAACTCTACTTCCTTTATCTCAACATCTTTTACTTTTCTTAATTTTCTAACTTTTTTAATTATATCCATACCCTCTTCAAAATTATCTATCGATTTATTTAGATACCTATTGTGATCATCTGGTAAATCAAGATCATTCAAAAGTTCTAGATATCCTCTAGAAATCTGTATTTTATTTTTTAAATCATGTCTTAATATAGAATGCAGGAACTCCTCCCTATCTCTCATCCTTTTCCTAGCAGTTATATCATTCAATGCAACGTAAATTATTTCATTATCACCAAGTTCAAACGAAGAAGTACTTATCTCGACTGGTATCTCCTCATCGTTGGAATCGATGATGTTGAATTCTTTAGAGAAGGATAAGTTATCATCATAGAATATGATATTTTCTAACTTTTCTTTTTCCTCATCCGGATGCAAATCCAAATATCTCTTTCCAATTATCTCCTTCCTATTTTCATGTATCAGGTCTTCAGCCGCCTTATTTGCATCTTTAATCAGACCATTTTCTTTATCTACAAGTATAACTGCATATGGAGATATCTCCGATATCTTTCTAAATCTAGTTACGGCCTCCTGCAATCTTTTTCTAATCCTTTCATTTTCCTTTTCTCTTTTCTTCCTTTCGGTAACATCTCTTACATTTTCCAATACATATTCAACGTCTCCATCTTCATTAAAGATCGGTATAACACTGATCTCTTTATAGCTATCATCTATCGGATTCTGATCCTCGTAAAACCTGGGCTTACCGTCCTTAAAAGTTTCTTCTGGAGGACAATACTCACATGATTCATCGTAATCCTTCATAGCTTTGTAACAGTATTGCCTTTTTTCTCTTTCTTCTTCTGGAATCCACTCATGATCCTTCCAGTTACAGAGAACGATCCTATGATCTTCATCTATCACCAAAATCAAACTGTCGATAGCATCCAAGGTGTTGGAAAGGATTTTCTGATATTCATCTCTTTTATTTTCAGCTTTCTTCCTCTCTGTGATATTGTTACCTTCAACTATCAAAGAAACTATTTCACCTTCCTCATCTTCTACTGGTCTTATATAAAAGTCTACAAAAATTTTATCATCATTCTTTCCATAATGTTTCGCTTCAAAATTAATATAGCTCCCTTCTTTAGCTTCAGATATTGCATCTCTTAGCTTTTCTTGCAATCTTTTCGAATGATCCCACCATGGTGTTTTCCAAAACTTTTGTCCTTTTAGCTCGGATTCTCTAGCACCTATGAATTCTAATGATGACCTATTGGCAGAGATAAGATTTCCTTCTTTATCTAATATTCCAATAAATGTTGAAGGATCATCATAGATCGCATTGAAACGTCGATGACTTTTCTTAAATTTCTCTTCCACTTGTTTTCTCTTCGTGATATCCTGTAATGTTTCGATCGCTCCTACTCTATTTCCTTGGGAGTCCTTGATTGGAGCTGCAGTGAAATAGACCCATTTTCCTTCCTCTCCAAAAGAAGTAAACAAATCTTCAGCCTCGTATGATTCGTTTAATATCGTAGATCTTGTGAATTTATCTTCATAATATTCTTCTATTTCCTCTTCATCAGCATTCTTCAGAACCAGATCGGCCATGACAGGTCTTTCCTCATCATAGAAAGCCTTCCAGGATTCTTTAGTACCCACAATTTCATCTTTTTTTATGCCTGTCAGATTTTCACAAGCTTTATTCCAATGAGTTACATCATGATCCTTATCTATTACAAAGGTAGGTACTGAACTACCTTTAACTATCTGAGAAAGCCAGTTCTTATTTTCCTTTAACCTTTCCTGTCTCTTCCTTTTCTCAGTTATATCTGTATAATGTTCCATACGTCCTCCCTCATATAGACCCGTCTCTATGGGTTTGCTCCAATGCCTCAGCCACCTTTCTTCAATCTCATTTTTATTATCAGACAAAACATGACAATCGAAATCCTCGATATAGTCATTATTTTTATAGGTAGAAATCACCTTTTCTTCGAACCTATCCGGTTTTTCAAACCTGTGTTTTATTTTCTCTTTGACCAACTTCTCTTTATCCTTACCTATCATGTTTTCCTTATCAACACCAAAATAATCCTCAACAGCTCTGTTTATCCATGCTATGTTAAAATCTGAATCAAGTATAAACATAGCTACATCTGAGTTATCCATAACATCTTCAGTTATGGATTCATACCTTTGCTGACTTAAATCTAATGCTTTTTGAGTTTTATGATGTTTTACTTCCTGTAATACTGCTTGAGCTAACACATCATATTGACTTTTAGGACTCCCACCTTTCTGCAGATATCTATCAGCACCGAGATTAAGGGCCTCGATAGCCACCTCCTCTCTTCCTTTTCCTGTAAAGATTATGAAAGGAGTATCCTCGTTTTTTTGTTCTCTGATCTTCTTTAGAAAATCTAAACCATCTATCACCGGCATCTGATAATCTGAAACAATGGCATCATAATCCTGGTTCTCAAACTTGTCTAAGGCATCTTTTGCTGATAAAGCAGTATCTATGTTGAACTCTTCCTTTTGTCTTTCCAAGAATATCTTAGCTTGTTCCAGCAATCCTTTCTCATCATCTACCAGCAATATATCCATATATTCTCACTATCTTTTTAGATGAATATCGAATCTAGCGCCTCCTAATTCAGATTCTTTAACCTCTATTTCTCCATCATATATCTTCAGCAACATATATACTAAAAATAATCCTAGTCCTGTTCCTCTTTCTTTGTCCGTGGTAAAGCCTTTTTCAAATATATTATCCCTATCTTTTTCAGGGATTCCTTTTCCATCATCTTCAAATCTACATAGAACGCCTTTATCTGTAGTTTTTACCAATATCTTAAGCTTAGAACCGTGAGAATGTCTTATCGAGTTCTCAATTATATTTGAAAATACGTTTTTGATTAGTGGTCCCGCTTTAACGATACATCCTTCTTTGGGACATTCTTTTTTCATATCTATCTTCATTTCAGCTTCCTCAGCGAGTGGTTTAACTTCCTCTAAAGCAATATTGATTTGCGAAGTGACATCTTCTTCTGATACTTCCTCTTCCTGCGCCTCTCTGAGTATTCTAACTTTTTCTATGAGCTTTAGACTCTTTGCTAATGCATTTTCCGATTTTTCTAATAACATTTTAGATTCTTCTGTTAGATCATAATCTTCTAAAAGCTGTAGATAACCCTGAGCTATTCTATTCTTGTTTGCAACATCATGCCTTAAAATTGAGTGAAGCAGTTCTTCTCTCTCCTGAGCTTGTTTTCTCTCAGTTATATCAAATATGTAATGGACATATAGATCATCAGTATAAGGGAACCAAATACCTCTGTAATGGGTACCTCTGTATTCAACTTCGATCTCCTGTTTTTCTCCTGTCTCCCACAGATCTGGTGCTCTACAGAATGGACATGGATCATCTCTTTCTGCAACAGTTCCATAACACGTTTTACCAGGTACTGCCCCTACATCTTTCGCGGGTTTATTTGAGAAAACTATTTCCCTGGACTCCTTTTTTAAGATAAGAGCGATACCCGGCAGATGATCGAGTAGTGTCATCCTTCTCTTTTTTTCTTCTTCTAGTTCCTTTTCGTTCTCCTTCTGCTCGGTAATATCTCGAACATTCAGAAGGATCCCATCAACTTTTGGATCATCTAGCAGATTGTAAGAACGTACTTCATACCATCTCCACTCCTCATCAGGGGTTTTTAATCTTAATCGACATCTATTTAGACCTTGAGGATTCTCCAATATTTCCTCGAACTTTTTCAAAGCATCTTCCTTATCATCTGGGTGTATATATTTTAAAGGTTTTTCACCTATTAGATCAAGTGGCTTATATCCCAAAATATCTTCACCAGTTGGACTCTGATACTCGACTTTCCCTTCCTCATCTAAAAGGATCATTATATCCGGACTGTGTTTAATGTACTCCTCTTTACGTTTTAATTCTCTCTCCCTCTGTTTACTCTGTGAGATGTCTACTGCTATCTCTACTGCCCCTATGATTCTTTCATATTCATCTTTTATAGGACTGGCCTTTACCAACCACGAGCCCTGATCTTCTGGCCAATCTTTTTGACTTTCAGGCGTCAGTTCAGCTTTATGTGGTTCTCCATCAACTATTGCTTCAGTAACAGGGCAACCTTCACATTCATCTTCAAGACCCCAAGCATGATAACATTTCTTATCCTTTAAATCATCAGAACTAAGACCAGTTGCTTCACGGTATGCCTTATTTGCCCATCTTATGTTGTGGTCTGTGTCATGGTAAGCTATAATCTCATCTGCATTTTCAAGAATCAAAGATTTCTCCTTTTCCGATCGTTTCAGTTCTTTTCCTTTCCTATAAAGGTCATATTCTTGTTCAATAGCATCTATCAAAACAGCATACTGACTCCTTGGTTTTCCTCCCTTCTGTATGTATCTATCTGCCCCCAGATTCAGTGCCTTCATAGCTACTTCCTCTCTACCCTTTCCGGTGAATATTATGATAGGTATATTCACATCTCTTTCTTTCCTTAAAATCTCTAAAAATTCTAATCCATCCATCTTTGGCATCTGGTAATCAGTAACGATAACATCGTAATCCATTTTTTCAAGTTTTTTTAAGGCGTTTTTTGCTGAGAAAGCTGATTCTACATCAAACTCCTCTTTCTCCTTCTCAAGGTACATCTTTGATTGTTCAAGCAACTCCTTATCATCATCTACCAATAGTATCTTCATATCATTCACTTTCGCTTTAGATGTATATCAAATCGTGCTCCTCCTAATTCAGATTTTCCAATCTCTATCTTACCATCATAAATATCCAAAAGCATTTGGACGAGGAAGAGACCTAAGCCTGTTCCCCTTTCTTCATCTGTAGTGTAACCCTTTTCAAATATGTTATCTTCATCTTCCTCTGGTATACCCTTTCCGTCATCCTCAAATATACAGATCACCTCATCCTGAGTGACCTCTGTGTGGATCATTAACTTACTACCATCAGAATGTTTTACAGAATTTTCTATAATGTTCGAAAATACATTGTCTATCAATGGACCACCTTTAACCATGCATGGATCTTCAGGACATTCTTTTTCTATCTTCATTCCAGCCTCTTTCACCATGGGTCTGATCTGACTAACATTGTTTTTGATTATTGTAGAGATATCTAATTCTTCTATCTCCTCGTTTTGAGCCTCCCTCAGGATCCTTACTTTCTCTATCAGTTTGATGCTTTTTTCTATTGCAACTTCTGAATTTTCAACGATATCAACAACTTCCTCAGAAAGATCGTATTCTTTCAAAAGTTCAAGATAGCCATGGACGACTCTGTTTTTGTTAGCAACATCATGTCTTAGTAATGAATGTAAGAACTCTTCTCTCTCTTCCGCCTCTTTTCGTTCTGTGATATCTCTAATCACTGCTACTGCAATTAATTCATCATCCTTTTTAAGAGAAGAAACTGATAACTCGATAGGGAAGGATGTTCCATCTTTTCTTTTAGCATCAACTTCTATCGTATCATCTAGAACTTTTCCTTCACCTGTTTCTCTAAATTTATCAAAACCAGTTTCATATTTTTCTAAGTACTTATCTGGAGCAATCAAATCATGTGCTTTCTTTTCTTTGGCTTCTTCCTCAGTATATCCAAACATATCTTCAGCTCCTTCGTTCCAGAACTGTACCCTATCTTTACTATCGATCATTATGATCGCATCCCTAGTACCAGATGTCACAGTTCTAAGTTCTTTTTCTCTCTTCCTCAACTCTTCTTCAGCTTCTATCCGTTCAGTGATATCCAAAGTTTGGCCAACAAGACCTATAACATTTCCCTCATCATCCTTTATTGGACGTTTATTAGTCAAGTTCCAAGTTATATTTCCATCACCTACTGGAACTTTTTCTATACGGTTTCTTACTGATTCTCCAGTCTCAACTACTTTTCTATCATCACTTTGATAGGAATCTGCATCCTCTTCCGGGAAAAAATCGTAATCGTCTTTACCTTTAATCTCTTCTTTAGAAACACCTAACATATCACAAAGGGCGTCATTAGCAGTAACAAAGTTGAGGTTCTCATCTTTCATATACACATAAGATGGGATAGTCGAGAGTAGAGTAGACATCCTTGCCTTAGTCTTTCTCAATTCTTTCTCCATCTCTTTTCTTTCTGTAATATCCCTGGACACAACTATCGATGCATCGACACCGTCATATTGAAACGGAACGATCGTTTCCTCCGACCAGTAGGTGGACCCGTCTTTCCTTTCCCGCTTTAGAGTTATAGAAACACTTTCATCGTTTTCTAGTTTTTCAGCAACTTTTTCAGTAGTAATCTCTAATGGACCCTCAACGATCCATTGATGTATATTTTTACCAATAAGTTCATTTTTCTTCCATTCAGTCTGCTCTGTTGCTACTTCATTAGCCATCAATATTTCACCGTGGTTCTCTCCTCCAACTTTCACAACAAAAACAGCATCACCGAGATTCTCGAAAAGCCTTCTATCTCTTTTTATCCTTTCTTCAAGTCTTTTTTCTTTCTCTTTTCTATCAGTGATATTTCTTATGACAGCAACGACCCCTTGAATATTATCCTCTTCTTTTAATGGATAGTAAAGAACATCAAGATGTACGTTTCCAGCTTCTGGATATTTTCGAGTCATCGTATACTGGAGAGTCTTTCCCTGTAAACACTTATCTACATTTTCCTTTATAGTGTTCTTAAATAATTTCTCACCCACTATATCTTTTACTTCCCTACCTATCACATCTTCTCTATCCAACTCATGATACTCCAAAAATGCATCATTAACCAACATGTAGCTATAATTATCATCTATAACTGCTATCTGTTCTTCTGATTTCTCAACCGCTAATTTATATCTTTTTAAATCTTGCTCAACTTCTTTTCGTTCGCGTATATCTCTAAGACTGACCAATAATCTCTCTTTACCCTCTACCTCGATCATCTTTCCTCGAACTTCTACTGGTACCTTGGTTCCATCTTTACTCAAATTGACGGTTTTTAGCGGTTTCCCATCCAGTGTAGCTTCATCTATTTCACCCGGCAATAATTTATCCTCACCTTCCGGTACTAGATCATCGACTTTCATATCCATAAATTCTTCATCATTATAACCAAGTAGGTCACATGCTTCATCATTGACCTCTAAAATATTTCCTTCTTCATCCTCCAAAAATAGAGCATCAGATAATTCATCAAATAGAGTTTTGTATTTTTTCTCTATACTTTTTCTACTCTTCTCTTTCTCCTTTTGTTTTGTTATGTCTTTACATATCGCTACAGTACCTATCAAATTGTTATCTCGGTCATAAAAGGGGAATCTACTCGTTTTGATATACCGTTCTCGTTTATCCTTATGATCTACAGTTACCTCATATTCTATCTGCTCTTCCTTCTCTAAAACTTCTTGTTTCTTTTCATTTATTTTTTCATAAGACCTCTCATCCATGAACTCAGATTCATCTTTACCTATGAGCTCTTCTTTAGCTAAACCTGCATATTCAGAAACCGCTTCGTTCAATAAGATGTACTTACCATCTAAATCTTGTAGCATGACTGGATCAGATATCTCTTCAAAGATCTTCTGATATTTTTTGAGTTTCTCCTTTCTCTCCTTACTATCTGATATATCTCTTGCTACTACAAGTTCCCCTTTAAATTCCCCTCTTTCAGATAAAGGAGTACTCTGTACGTCGACTGCCATCCTCTCTCCATCTTTATCGATGAAAGCAGTTTCGAAATGTTGTCTTCCCATATCCCCTTCTTCTACTCTCCTTTTCTTCCTTTCTAGAAGAGTTCCAAGTTCACTATCAGGAATAAATTCCATAATATTTTTACCAATGACCTCCTCTTCATCATAACCGCTGAATTCAAGTCCTGCTTTATTTACAAACTTAACTTTGCCTCTCTCATCATGTATGAAAATTAGATCACCAGTAGTCTCTACCAATCTTCTATATTTTTGTTCACTCTCTTTTAAGTCTTCTTCCATATCTCTTCGGTCAGTGATATCTTTCGAGATGACTGCTATCCTATCTATCTCCCCTGTACTTGGGTTTCTTATCGGTGATAGAGTACGATAATAGTATTTTTTATCCTCTTCATGTTTTACTTCATGGGTCTGAGGTTCTCCCGTCTTTATCACTTCTTCAACTTTCTTCCTAAATTCCAAAGTATCATCTTTTGGATGTGACTCGATAAATTTAGAATCAGTTATTTCATCAAATGTCATTCCAGTTTTATCTAATTCAGCCCGATTAGCAAATAATATATTACAATCTTTATCAACAATATAAATAGGGTCTTCTGATGCCTTTACCAAAGATGAAAGCTCTGCTTCGACCTTTTTCTTCTCTCTTGCGTCTTCATAATGTTTTATCTCTTGTTTAACTGCTTGAGCTAAAACCCCGAATTGACTTTTAGGATCACCACCTTTCTGAATATATCTATCAGCCCCTAAATTAAGAGCCTTTATAGCTACCTCCTCTCTTCCCTTACCTGTGAATATCACAAAAGGTATGTCCATCTGCTTCTCTTCTCTAATCTCTTTCAAAAATTCCAAACCATTCATTTCTGGCATCTGGTAATCTGATATTATCGCATCATATCCATTAGCTTTGAGTTTCTCCACCGCCTTTTCTGCTGAAGGCAAGGTGTCTATCTTGAAGGTTTCATCCTCCTTTTTCAGGAAAATTTTCCCCTGCTCTAAGAAACTTTTTTCATCATCTACCAGTAATACCTTCATGTTTATCACACAGATTACTTCGAAACAGTAATTTTCTCAGGGAGTACTTTTACATTTATAAATTCTTTTTATATCTTTATCAAGTTCGAATTCTGCTGAAATTATTCCATCACGACATGATATCCTACAATTATCAAGATTTGATTTATACGATTCTTTAGTATCTTCGTGACTGTTTTGGTCTAGGTCTATCAGATCCAATTCTTTCAACTTCTCTATCCTTCTATGGATAACAACTTTGGACATGTTATCCTCGATAATCTCTTTCTTATCTTTAGACCCGTCATTTGTTTTATCAAAGATATATTTTACATATTTATCATACAATAGTTGTACAGTTTGCTCTAGATCTAACATCTTATCATCTTTTTCAGATCCTTTTTTATCATAGTCCAGGAAGGCATCTATCAAACCATATCCTTCCCTCAGATCTTCTTTCAGTTCTTCCCGATTTCTAAATTCGCTATAATATGTTAATTCTACAGAACCTGTTTTCCTTTCCTTATCTACTGATAATATAAAATTTAGATAATTATTTTTATCCTTGATCATCTCATAAAATTTCGATGAATCGAACCCGTCATATTTATGTTCAAAGATCAGACCACTGAAATCGTTTTTCTCTATCCTGTCGATCAAATTGCTTGGTCCGTTTTCGTTGCATATCTCTATATCATCTAATCGGCTCTCTAGATAATCCTTGCATCGTTTACCTACTTTTTTATCCTCATTCACCATCAATATCTTCATATCTCTCACGTCCTCTTCAGATATATATCAAATCGGGCTCCACCCATTTCAGAATCAGAAACATCTATGCTTCCACCATAGGATTCTATCAATCTTTTTACCAAGAATAGTCCCAGGCCAGTACCTCTTTCCTCATCGGTAGTATACCGTTTTTGAAAAATCTTGTCTTTATCTTCGTCAGGTATGCCCAGACCATTATCTTCTAAACTACAGATTATTTTATCTTCATTCCTTTCAGTCGTTATTTTAATCTTATCTCCTTCCGAATGATTGATCATATTTTCTATTATGTTGAAAAATAATTCATTCAGTAATTTTCCTCCCTTGACCCTACAATGATCCAAACTGATGTTTGAATCTATATCGATCTCGTTCTCAATTATACTACTTTTACTATCACTTATAGCTTCCTTAAGTTCACTCACTACATCGATCTCTTCTAAATCTTCATCTTGTGCCTTTCTTAAATCCCTAACTTTAGAGATTATATCGATACTCTTATTGATGGTTCTGTCTGTATTTTCTAGATAATCTTCTACCGTATCATCAAGTTCGAAATCTCTTATCAGATCGATATATCCTTGAACCACTAGGATCTTATTTTTTACATCATGCCTTAAAAGTGAATGAAGCATCATCTCTCTTTCTTCAGCTTTTTTCCTATTAGTAACATCATCCACAAAAGCTAGATATCTATCTCCTGATAGCTCGATTCCATTAATATTCCAATATCTCCCCTCACCATCTTTTCTTTTGAACGGAACTTCAATCCTTACTCTGCCTTCTTCCTTGAGTGATTTGAATTTATCAACAATTTTATCCTTCATATCATCCTCGTACAGATCGAGAAGATTCATCTTAAGAAGCTCATCTTTTGAATATCCTGTGATCTCACAGGCCGCTTGATTTACTTCCATATAATCTCCGTTTTCATCTGCTATAAAGATTCCATAGGGTGAATCTTTGACATATGTCCTAAACCTTTCTTCAGCTTCTATCCTTTGAGTAATATCCCTTGCTATCAAAACCTCTCCTTCAAATCCATCTTCCTCGAAGGTTGCAGCATTGATCTCAGCAAAGAATGATTCTCCATCCTTAGATTTCAATTCTATTATATAAGGTGAGACTTCTTCTCCTTTTTTTCTTATTCTAAATTTTTCCATCATCTCTTCTACAGAATCTTCTGAAACGAATGGAGCTTTCGAGATGTGTATTCCAGATAGTTCTTTCTTATCATAACCTAATTTTTCTTTAGCAGCCTTACTTGTTTCTTTTAAATAACCATCTTCATCCAGCAGGAAAGTGGGATCCGGTGAAGCTTCGAAAGTCTTTCTAAATCTTCTTTCAGATCTTTTAAGCTTTTCTTTCGCTTCCTTTCTTTCTGTAATATCTCTAGCTATACTCAAAACCGCTGGTCCATCCTGATAGGATATGAGACTAGCGTTGATTTCAACTGGAATGTCATCTCCTTCTTTGGTGACATGTTTGCTCTCAAACACTAATTGTTGACCTTCTTCTATCTTATCCATCCTTTCCTCTATAATATTTCTATATTCTGGAGCATCGATATCTTCAGGAGTCATAGATAACAATTCATCTTCTGAATATCCTAAACGATCTATTGTTTCTTGATTTACTGTTAAAAAATTACCATCAAGATCGTGGATCAGAACCGCGTCATTCATGCTTTCAATTAGATTTTTATACTCTTCTTTAGACCTGATCAGTTTTTCTTCATATTCTTTTCTTTTTGTTATATCAACGCTCAGAACTATTACGCCTACTATCTCTCCTTCTTCATTTCTGTAGGGGACTTTATCAGTGATCACCCATTTTTCATCACCAAATCTAGTCTCCATCTTTTCGATTATACCCAACTTTGGTTTTCCTTTTTCGAGCACCTCTAAATCATCTTTGTAATATTCCTTAGCTGTTTCTGGGTAAACCTCTTCTACCGACATCCCTTTCATTTCTTCAGGTGTATAACCAGTCATCTCTGCTGCTGCTCTGTTCACTCGGATGAAATTGTTTTCAGTATCCTTATACCAGATCATCGCTGGTACGGATTTAAGTATCGATTCTAATTCTTCCTTATTCTGTTTCAGTTTATCCCTCGTCCTTTTCTGTTCAGTAATATCTTGTACACTCCCAACAGCTTCTACAGGTTCTCCTTTATCTTCAAACCTTATATCCGCCTTCTCTCTAACCCACTTGGTCTTTCCATCGACCACGATCCTGTGCTTGATATCATAGTCACCGGTCTCTAATGCCTCGTGCCATTTTCTATCAACATATTCTCTATCTTCAGGATGGATGATTTTTAAAAATTGATCATAATCTATCAGTTCGTCTTTATCGATTCCAAAGATATCGTATGTCTGTTCTGACCACTTCAATTCATTCGTATCTAAGAGCAATTCCCAGCTTCCTACAT
>CAYSTL010000035.1:9964-15181 GCA_964433785.1 uncultured Thermoplasmata archaeon | reverse complement strand
AATCCCGTCGGTGGCTTCTCTAATTTTTTAATATAATAAAACAATTCTATCCTCTACTTACCCATACTATCCCATATCTCTGTATATTCAGAATCAAGATTTTTTCTCTTTTTCTTACTGCTTAAAAAGATCATCAAAAATATAATGATCAATATTGCTGAGAACAACTTATCTGGAAATATGTAATGCTATGAGAGTATCCAATCTATGATACCGATAATAGAACCGATTTTCACGAAAGGTATTCCTTCCATGTCACTCCTCTATTTTTTTTCCAATAATATAAAATAAAATTTTTCACTAGTAGAACTAAATAGGTCACTTTTCAAATTTTGTACAATAACTTTATTAAGGGATTAGTAACAATTCCGACTCAGAATATATGGTGGTATTATCAAAAAGATATTATTAACGGGTTTCGAACCATTTGGTGGCGAGGATATAAATCCTTCTTTAGAAGCTATGAAGAAGTTAGATGGATATCAATATAAAGATTATAAAGTAGTCGGGTTAGAGGTCCCGACGGTTTACAACGAATCTATAGATATTATAAAAAAGAAGATTTCATCAGTTGAACCTGAAGCTGTAATAAGTGTAGGGCAAGCTGGTGGAAGAAATCGTATTTCAGTAGAACGAATAGGGATAAATGTAGATCATACTAAACATGAAGATAATGAAGGAAATAAACCTAAAAATCGACCGATAGATGAGAATGGACATGATGGTTATTTCAGTACCTTACCTATACAGGAAATAACTGATAATCTAAAAGAAAATAATATCCCCGCTAAGATCTCAAACTCTGCAGGAACCTACATATGTAACCATATCATGTATGGTGTTTTAAACCATATAGAAAAGAATAATATAGATATGAAATCGGGTTTTATCCATGTGCCCTATCTACCTGAACAGGTTTTGGATAAAAACAAACCAAGTATGTCTATGGATATGATAACAGAAGCGGTAGAAATAGCTATACAAACCACGATAGATAGCTTGGAATAATTTTACTCCTTATACCTATTTTCTTCAGGCAGGTCTATTAGTTCTCCTTCTCCAGAATATATGCCTAATATGTTATATATATCCGGTTTATAGATTATCTCTTCATGGATATCACATTCTTCCTTCAGTAGTCTTCTTACTCTAAGAACATCCATCTCATCAAAATAATTGGGAGTATAAACCTTCAAAATATGATCATCCTCATCTTTCTTCTCTCTCAACCATTTTGTAGAGACCTGTGCGCCCCATATCAGACTATCTGAAACAAGTTCATCTAATGTTTCCCATATCTCATCAATATCTTCAGGTTTTACTTGTATTACCCACTTTCCACTGAGATAGCCATCGTTTTTAGCCTGCTGATCTATCTTTTCTACTTGAGGATCATCGGTATCTGTTAGATGTTCTTCTTCAAGTTCGTCTGGATGAATCACATCGTTCTTTTCTACATATTCGTTTAGTCTATCTGATGCTCGTTCGAGTCCTAGAGTTAACCACGTAACGCCTTCTTTCTCGGATTTTGAAGGATATTCTTCTGTTTGCAATCGAATCACTATAAAAATAATTTTTATACCCAATTATAAGGTTTTTTGTGGGTTTTAGATGATCAATTTCAAAATTCATTTAGCATCCTGAAAAGCGTTTCTATATCTAGTTTATTATGTTTTATTATCGGTATAAGAGGTCCAGGGTTATCTTTTTTGATGAAAGCTTTATAGTAATTGGGTATCAGGGAACTGGGAACATCATCTTCTCTAGTCTCTCCAAAAAGATAATTTTCTAAAGTTATCAATTTATGATTGGGTGCTTCAGCCCATCTGCCCTTAGCCATATGAAGCAGATCAAAATGAGGAAGATCTAATCCTTTAGTGATATCATAATATCTGCATCTATCTTCGATGAATCTCGAATCGAATCTACGACCATTGAAGCTGGCCAGGTAATCAAACTTATCTAGTTTATTATAAAATCCTTCTATTATAGCTTCTTCCTCATCAAGATCTCTAGCAAGAAATTGATCTACCTTGAATAGTTTTCCATCATAAGCTCCAGCGCCTATCAGGAATACTGGACAATTATTGAGGCCGAGAGTTTCTATATCGAAGAAGAGTACTTTTTTGATATCGATCAATCCAAATAGATGATAATTTAATGGATGACCTAAGCTGTGCCATCTTTGTATTCTGTCTTGGAGAGAATGGATATTGTAACTGTTAATATCGTCTACTATTTCGTTAACATATTTCTCATACACACCCTCTTCCCTCAGGTCATGCAAACTGGTAAGTCCCTTTTCTTTAAGCTTTTTCTCTGTTTTTGGTCCTACACCTTTGATAAGTTGAAAATCAGAATTTAGTTCTTCTAGTGACTTATTTTCATCTATTTTTAAGTTACATAGATCGTTAGAAGAGAAAATTTTAAGATATGATCCTTTGGAATTACTCTTTTCTTCGCCATTAAAGATATCTTCTAAACAGCGATTTTTATTCTCTTCTATCAGGTCCCATTTCTGTTTTTCGTATTCGTATAGATTAGGTACAGTATCCATTATTTCATTTATCTAATGTGTTAGTTATATGGTTATTGGTCATCTCGATGTTATCCACTTTTCAAAATAAGGTAAAATCTTTAAGACAAAAATTACAGAGTAAAAAATAAAGAAAGGGTTTTTATTCTTTTACGCCTTCGATCAACTCATCAACTTCTATTGTCGGCAGTGTAAGAGTATCAACAGTTCCTCTTGACCCCATCTCCATTGCTATTTTTGTCATCGTTTTTTTATCTGGTGCTTCAATAATTGTAAGGAAATCGTACTGACCCATCAATACATACTGATCCAATATTTTAGCCCCGCGTTCTTCTATCTCTTTATTTACCTCTTTTATCCTATCTGGATTATCCATTACTGTTTTTCTACCTTCATCTGTTAGATTCGATAATATGATATATACACCCATATCGTTCACCCAAAACAGAATACCGAAAGCAGGATATTTAAATTTTTAGTGATACCGACTTCCGTCATATTTATACATACTATATTATATCCTAATACAGGTGGAAAGATGACTGAAACGATCGATGCTGAAGAATTGAAAGAAAAGATGGAAAAGGGGGACGATTTCACTTTAATAAACGTGCTTACAAGAGAAAGTTACGAGAAGGAACATATCCCTGGTTCCATCAACATACCCTATCAAGAGATAGTTAAAAGTCACAGAGAATTAGGTAAAGACAAAGAGATAATAGTACACTGTTCAGATGAGTTCTGTGATGCTAGCTCTATCGCATACGAAAAGTTAAAGGACCTAGGTTTCGATAAAGTCATAGACTTCGAAGGGGGTATCGAAGAATGGAAAGAAAATGGTTATCAATTAGAAAAAGGAGGATAAATATATGAATTTAGGTATAGAAGGAGATTCAGCTTTGGTTTTAGCTTCCAGCAGTGGTCTCGGTAAAGCATCAGCTGAGGCCCTACTCAAGGAAGGATGTGATGTAGTGATTAACGGAAGAGATAAAGAAAAGTTAGAAGGAACTGTTGAAGAACTGAATAAGATAGCAAATGTAGAAGTTCATGGTGTTCAAGGTGATATCACAGATGGATTAGATGTCAAGAAATTAGTCAAAGAAACAGTAGATATCAATGGTGGTTTAGATCATCTTGTAACAACAGCCGGTGGACCACCTAGCGGGTCATTTTTGGATACTACAGACGAAGATTGGTATAAAGCATTTGATCTGTTGGTGATGAGTGTCGTACGGATAGTTAGAGAGTCGGTTGAATATCTTAAACAGGATGATGGAGGGACCATCGTTAATATAACGTCCATAAGTGTAAAGGAAGCCTTAGAGTCTCTGGTTCTATCGAATTCAGTTAGGATGGCAGTTATCGGCTTAGAAAAGACATTGTCTAAAGAGTTAGGCCCCGAGATAAGAATAAATTCAATACTCCCTGGACCTCATGAAACTGAAAGGATACAGAATCTAATAAAGCAGGGCATTGAAAGAGGTGAATTGGAATCATATCAAGACGGACTAGACTTCTGGACTGAAGGTGTACCGCTTGAGAGGATCGGTGATCCGATGGAACTAGGAGAATTGGTCGCTTATTTGAGTTCTGAAAGATCAAGTTACATCGATGGAACAGCGATACCTATCGATGGTGGAGCAAGCAAGTCAAATCTATGATCAATCTTTTTCATCCCACCAACTCTCAAACTCCTCTTTACTTACTTCTTCAAAGTCCTCTTCATACAGGTCCCTGTAAAATTCCTCTTCATCTTGCATCTCTTCTTCTGATTTTTCTCTTTCTTTAAAGAAGGCTATAACAGCAATTATAGCTAAGATAGTGGTTGTTATACCAAAGATAGCCATCGGTAGAAACCAGTTATTTCCACCAGATTCAGATTTTTTGAGGTTTATCTTTTTAAGCTCCTTTGGACCTTCCGACCCAACTTCTATTTCTATTTTCTCGTCATCAAATCCTTCTTTTTGTATGGTCAACATCCTCTTCCCTGGTTTTAATAAGATTTCAAATCTTCCTTCACTGTCCGTGGTTGTGTTTTTACCGGTATCACTTTTTATGACTACGTTGGATATTGGTTTGCCTTCTGGATCCACGATCTTTCCGGTTACTTTAATCACTATTTTAGTTTTAAAAGTCCATGTGTCGGTCGACAGATTGTTACCTGCTCTATCTTTCCCGTAAACGTTGACAGTGTAGGTGGTTTTATAGTCTAAGTTTTTATTTGGATCAAAAGTCAAGTTTTTTCCATCCCATATAGCCTTTCCATTGATTTTGGTGTTTTTCTCTAGAATTTCCACTTCAACTGAATTTTTGTCCATCAATTCTGAAAACTCTACAGTAATATTGGTATCGATAGGAACTCCTGAATTCGATGGAGAATGATCTAATACCTCAGGAGGTATATTATCAGGGGATGAACTGATAATTTCACTAAATGCAGTATCTCCCTTCTTATTTATGACTTCTATTTTGTAAAAATATGTATGTTCACTTGTAACGTTTGTATCTTTGAAGGAATAAGTCGAACTGTTGAAGGTTTTGTACAGGCTGAGATTGGTCTTACCGAAGCCTTTGTACAATTTATACTGCTTTATTGGATATATGATTGAATATTCAGGTTTACTCCATCTTAATTCGATATCTTTTTTACCTGGATAAGATGAAAATCTTGATACTGGACT
>CAYSTL010000035.1:0-9864 GCA_964433785.1 uncultured Thermoplasmata archaeon | reverse complement strand
ATCTTAATTCGATATCTTTTTTACCTGGATAAGATGAAAATCTTGATACTGGACTCATGTAAGAAGTTAGTGGGAAATCGTCTTCAGCATGGTCACCGTCTATCTTGTATGTTTTATCAACTATGTGATCATCATTGTTATCTGGACCTGTCCAATCTCTCCAATAATTTCCAAACTCATCCATTGAAAACCAGTAATTACTCTCTGTATCGTTTATATCCTCTTCAAAGGCTTGTATCGTACTTTCATCGTAAGAATCATTTGATCCCTGGTTATATAAGAACGAATTAAGGTATACTCTGTTGTTTTCGGTATAACCACTCAATTTCACTCCGTATTCTTGATTACTTCTTATTATGTTGTTCAATATCGTATTGTTTGAAGAATAATCGCCAGAATCAGTATTATTCGTATCGATCGTTGTATATGTATGAAGATAAATCCCGTTGTTGTTGTTTTTGATGATATTGTTTTCTTTTATAACATTCGAATTAGATGAAAATATGTCTAGACCATTTCCTTGGTTATGACCGATCATGTTATTTTCAATTATATTGTTATCCGAATAGATTAAAGACACTCCTCGATTTATGTTGTTTGAGATATTATTGCCGGATATTGTACTATTTTTGACGTCTTTAAAATAGATACCATGATGGTTGTTAGATGAATTTACATCAGTTATTCTGATATTCTCAGAATTTACTATTTTGATACTAGAAAATTTCATATCTGTAACGTTCAGATCATTAAGGATTAAATTTGATGAATAAGCGATGGTTATTCCTATATATGTATCACTTATGTCTATATATTCTATTCTTCCGTATGAACAATCTGCCATTATGATTTGTCCCTTATCACCGGTTACACTTTTATTTTCTAAATTTTTAGATGTCAGATAATAAACAGGTTTATCATTAACAGTATTGTCTTCTGAAATGATCTGTCCAGTGTATGTATCCTTTCCGCCTGTGAAATAAAAACCCGAGCCCCACATACTATTATTATGGAATTCGTTATCGAATGAATTTTCCTCAACCCGTATAGAATATGATTCTATTTTCTCAAAATCATTATTATTTATGGAGTTATGTTTGGAATTGAATATTCTGACACCACATTCATCTTTATAGAATCTATTATCTTTAATGGTGGCATTTTTTACTTTTGAAAGAACGACACCACAGCTTGAATTAGATATATTACAATTTTTGATGACAAAATTGACATCTGTATTCTCTATGAAAATTGCAGTCTGTTCTTTGTCCATTTTAAAATTGTAATCGGTTATTATGAATGGTTCAATTTCTGTACCATTTCCAGTCCAATTATATTCGTCTGCCTTCTTCCTGAAATTAGTATTATTTTTGATGATCAAACTTTGATTAAAGCAATCTGAATTAGAAGAATTAATAATCATATCGTTATCTATAGAATCCTCTTCTATAGACTCCCCAACATTTGCGCTCATAGGGGCTATGGTCGAAATGATAACAATTAACATTATTGGAACAATGAATTTTTCTGACATACTCTTTCTAACCAATAAAAGGTATTACTTGTAATTTATTCTTTTTTGTCAACATATAGATAATACATAAATTATTTATTAAACAATCGAAAGAAATAAAACTAAGATTAATATTACGAATTTGGCTATAGTTTGATAAGAGGAATTTATCATGGAGATCAAAACGATACCTAGATATATTAAAAAGGAATGGCGAGTGGAAACTTATTTGTGGAGTACTGTAATGATTTTGATAGTTTTTGGGATAGCATCAATTTTTGTAGGCAGGTCAGCTGATGGGGACATGGGCCAGGCTTTGGTCGGTACCGGCCTGGCATTGATTATTGGATCACTAGCTGGAAGCTTCTCAGGTAGGATCCTTGGTTGGCCTTTTGGATGGATATTTGGTGTACTCATAAGTCTGATCTTTACACCTATCTTTGCTAATTCTATGTCTGATAGTGTAGCTGCATTGAGTGCGTCCATTTCCGGACCTGTCATTGGTCTAGTGATCGGTCTATGGGCAGAAAAAAGAGACAAAAAAGAGATAATGGAATGTATCGAAGAAGTATGATAAGTTATCTCTGCTCAAGTGAATCAGATGAAAGATATAGAAAGGTTCCAAAAGGTGATCGATGAGGAAAAAGAGAGACCCAAATCCGCTGCATTTGGGATCGGTGGGGCTGGAAGAAACATAATATCCTCTTTCGATCAAGATAAATTCTCTAATATAGATATCTACGAAGTTGGTGAAGAGAACCGTTTGGATAAATATCCAACGATCAAAGTATTTAGAGATGATATCAAAAAGATAGTCGAGACAAGTGTATCCTCCAGTTATAGAGATAAAACCCATTCTGAAAAGATCCTAGAAGATAAGATAAGAGATTATGATATCCTTTACATCTTCTGTGGTTTAGGGGGAGAGATGGGTAGTTGTGTATCAACGGTTTGTTCAGATTTATGTAAAAAATTATCGGTATTTTCGGTAGCTTTATTTGCAACACCCTTCAAGACCGAAAGTCCATCTAGAATAGAATTTTCTAAAAAGACACAATCTAAGGTTGAAATTTTATCAGATATATCTGTAGCATTCAGTAACAGTAAACTGTTGAAAATGAATCCTCAATTATCTTTAAAAAGGGCATTCGAAGTGATGAACAATATAATATCTATACCTATGGAAGATCTTAATCCGATGCTTACTGAAGATGATTTACAAGAATTGGCAAACTTCTGTGATGAAGTAGAAGGATTCAGTGTGGGAGCTGGTTATGGAAAGGGTAGGGAGAAAGGTAAGCGAGCTTTAAAGGAGGCATTACGCTCACCTTGGATGGAGGAGGATGATTTCGATAGTGTAATAACTTTGATAACTAGGGGAAAGAAGGCTTCAAAGTATGATGTTCAGGACATATTAGATTCATTAAAATCGAAATTTACAGATGCTAAAATAATATATGGTATAAGAGAGGATAGATCAATAGGAGAAAGGATAAGAGTCACTATCCTTGCAGGAAGGTAAGTATTATCCGAACACTGTGCCCATACCCTGTGCTGCTGCCTCGTCTTCCTTTTTGATCGCTTCTTTTATTTCTTCTGGATTTTCAGCAGTTTCTACTCCTTCATCAGAGAACAATTCTTTTGCCTTTTCTATAGCTTCTTCACTACCCTCTATTAAGGCATAAAACACATCTTCTTTAAATCCTAAACTTTTGCCATCTCTTACACTGGTTGTCTGTCTACTGATGAGGTCATCGGATATTATTTCGTCCATAATATCTTTTTTTTCAGAGTCTACTACAAATACTTCGTACATATCTATCAAATCTGCTGATAAACTAGTGTAATAAAAATATTACTGTTTATAGGTGTCTTTTGTTATCGGCATTATCAGTAAGAAAAGACCGATCACACCCATACCTATGGAGAAGATTGAAGGTGCATTGAAAAATAAAGATAAAAGTACACCGCTTATGATAAATATCAGTCCCATCACCATTATGAATAGCTCAGCTAAGGTCATTTTATCGAAATTATATAAAAAGAGATTATTAGTTTTTTCTATTCAGTTTTAGTTTTTAGAAACATTAGTAATGAAATTTGTTCCTTGCTCAAAGGAGAAACCTCTTCTAGTCTTTCTTTTTCATCCTCTCTCAGCAGTTTGAGTAGTAATGGTGATCCCTTCGTGAACTGCATTATCCTCCTTAATGACCCTTCTTCTATAGGGGCACCTATCACCTTTTGTGCGTCTTCTTTATTTAGAGGTGAAAGAGAAAATTCCTTAACCTTACCATCCTTTATGTCTTTCATTGTGTAAAATCTTTCATAGACAGGAGTCCCCTCTCTAGCGTTGATCAAGATTTTTAAGTTTTCATCCTTCTCAAGTGAACCCATCAGTTCGCTTAAAAAATCTACGACTTTATCAGGTACCTCATAGTAATCATCTAAGATAAGGAGACATTTTTGAGATTTCAGATTATTAATAAATTCATCGTGATCATTGATCTCTTCAGAAAAACTTTGTATTTTTTGTAAAACTTCATCGCCTGAATTATCAGAAATGTTGACTGATAATATATGTCTGTTTTCTATATCTTCAATAAATTTCGAAGCAAGACTAGAATTCCCAAAACCTTTTCTACCGAGTAAAATTAAAACAGGCACTTTACTTTCTAACCAATCAGATAATTCATCTAGTTCGTTTTTACGACCATACAACTCACAATCCACTTCAGGCAGGTCTTCAGTCTTTATGATGGGGTCCAAAGGGCCTTGTTCGTCTAGATTTAATATTTTTTTATTATCCTCTATTTTATTTATAGCCTCGATCGTGTCAATTTTCCCATCTGTAGACTCATGGATTTTATCGAGTGGAATCTCTTTCTCTTCTCCATTATGGATGACCTTTATTTCCGTTTCTGAAAGTTTTGAAATAAGCTCTTTAGACTTTAAAAAACCTTCATGAGTAAGATGATACGTCTTCAATTTTCTTTTTCTATCCTCTATGTGAGATTTTCTCTCTTCTAATAGATCCTCTTCTATCAGTTTTCTAACTGTTCTTGAAACATGTGTTCTAGACATGTCAATCTTTTTTGAAATACCTTCTTGTGTAACTTCTATCGGTGAATTATCACTATCGATGGAATTATAATATCTGTTCAGGTAAATTAAGATCTTTTCTCTGTATTTTAAAGAGGGTATTCCTGACATATTAAAAAATAGTATGGAATAAGGTACTATAACTTTTTCTTTATTTTTCCTTGTTATTTTCCTTTTTCTTCTTTACAGGTCTTTTCAATCTGCAGTGTTCCTTGATATATTCTTCCTTATTCTCAAGATATTCATCCATATATTCGTCTCTCTTTTTCGTATATTCTTCTCTGAGTACATCGAACATATACCAATCGATCCTTTTACCGAAAAGATATCCGCTTTTTCTGGCGATACCAGATTTTTTGAACCCTAAGGCTTCTAGAACTTTATGGGCTCTTTTATTTATCGAGGCGCTCCAAGCTACCACTCTATCGTAATTTTTGTGGAAAATCAAGATTTCAAGAAGACCGAAGGCAATTTCCTTACCGATGCCTTGATTCCAAAATTCCTTTTCACCTATGTAGGTCCCTACATCTGCATTTCTCACGGATCCAGAATGATCCTCATATGTAGCTATACCTATACATTTATTGTCCTCTTTAATTTCTATTATAAATTTCTGTTTGTCTTCATTTTCGAGATAATCTTCGAAATCTTTCTCGATCTCATCTCTGTTTTTAAAAACTAGAGGTTTTCCTCTAGAATAAAGTGTGACATCATACTCGTTCTCCCACCGCTCTATGAAACTCAAATCCTCCCTTGTAAAAGGCCTAAATCTAATTCTACCTATTTCAAACATGGGACTCACGTTTTTTTACTTTTAGTATTCTCTCCAGGTATGATTACATTCCGTGCATCTGTATATCCTAGTTTCTGGCTCATCTGCTGCTCTTGTTTGCTCTAATCTCCAATATGCTTTATTGTTATCGCATTTGGGACATCTCACTTTTGTAGTAGGGAGAGTATCTAATTCTTCTTCAATTATCACTCTTTCTTTTTCTTCTCTTTTCGAAGTGATTACATTGTTGTCTTCTTTTTTCATCTCTACTGTAGTACCGCACTTTTTACAGACCCATTCACCGTCTTCGGCTTTCATCAGTGATTTGCATTCAGGACAGAACATCTTTCTCAATTGAAAGAGTAAAGTGGGTTTAATATAAAGTTTATGTACTATTTTTAGAAGAACTAGTTTTGATTCTTCAGTGATCAATTTGAATTAGATAAAAAATAGGGATATAGATTTGAAATTAAATATTTAATAGTTTTTAAAGCAATTCTTTTGCCTTTTCTCTATCTATATCTAAAGCTTCCAGCATATAGTTCAATGATTTTCTCAAGATAACATCTTCGCCAGCCTGCTGAACAAGCTTTTCCATCATTATAGGCGCTTTGAATCTATATCCTACAGCTAGTTCTGATAGGTAATGTGCCTTGTTGTCTGGGTCCATCTCTGCTGCCTTTCTGTAGTGTCTTTCTGCTTTTTCGAATTTTCCTATATCTATACAAAACCCGGCTGCAGCTTGCCTATAGAATGGGTTATCATCGAGTTCCATAGCTTTCTCATAATCCTCTAATATCTCTTCGCTTTCTATCTCGTTGATACCCAAAGCTGCTTCAGCTCTACCGAAGTAGGCTCTTGGATCGTCTTCTTTCTCTAATGCTTCTGAAAATTTATCATAAGAGTCTTCATATTCGAACTGGTTAAGTAGTGCTTCACCTTCTTGGATCAGTGATTCAACGTCTGCCATATTTATCCTCAAACCATTAGAATAGAAACTGCACATAAATGTTTCTAAGTAAGATTTATATTTGAGAAAATATCACCTTTTAGAAGAAAATTATAGAAGGGCTATCATCTTAATCTCTTTTTTAGGTATTCATCCATTTTCTTTACAGCGGTCTCTCTCTTCGATGGATAGCTCTCGACTCTAGCTCTTACTTTAACGGCATTTTCTCCTTCAGTGAGAACTAACTCTTCATCATATGCTTTTTCTTTATCCAGTCTGAAGTAAAAGTTACATCTTTCGTCTATCCTTCTCTCTAAAGAGTCTAATAGGTCTTGTATTACAGTCTGTGGTAATGAATTGAAGAACAGATCCATCTCACGATTTCGAGATATTTGACTTTCCAAGATGATGATCTGGTTACCATAGTATCCTTCCGCCTCATCGGTTTCGATCTCTAGTTCGTGTTGTGCCACATTTTCCATCGCTGAAACTACTTTATCTGGATCTTCTGTAGAATGACAGAATGCTTTAAATTCTATATAATGGAATGTCACCATATCTCCTCCTTTTGAGTATTCATACCTAGATTCTCTACCATGTAGATGATCCTACATATACTTTCAACAACAGTGATCCAGTTATAAGCCTCTTCAAGATTTTCTCCATATGCGAATGTTCCGTGTCTTTTAACTATCGCTGCATTGTAATCTTGCAAGATTGTTGGCAGTTGTTTCTCAACCTCTTCTGATCCTATAGAATCTTCAACATCCAGAACTGGAACTTTTTTAAGATGATATTTACCTTCATCATCTATCGGGACGATTTCATCTCTGACTATCGATAGAGCGATAGCGTAAGGGGTATGGGCGTGAACTATAGCTAAAGCAGAGGTATTTTTATAGATTGCTCGGTGGACACCTATCTCTGTAGATGCGATGATAACTCCGCTGTCATCCTCTTTGATACCGGTTTCAACGACATCCTGTTCCTTTAGATCTCCCATCATAGCCCCCCTTCTTTTGATAAATATCCTATCCCCTCTTCTGATACTGATATTTCCACTGTGGGAGGAAGAATTAAGTCCTCTGTTTTCTAGAAATTTGCCATATTTTCTGATCTCTTCGTAAATATCATTTTCCATATTATCCCATCAAGTGAGTTTCTAGAAGAACAGTATTTTGTATAAAATTTACTGTTGATAAAAGGAAAGAAAAGGAAAAAGGTTTTTACATGAATCCTACAACATTAAATACACTGAAATGGTTGAAGACCAGAACAAGACCTACAAAAAAGAAACCAGCTAGTATCAGCAGTCCTTTTTTCTGTTCTTCTTCAAAGGCATCAGACATAAGTCCGGAATAGATAGAGAGGATACCGCCTAGAACTGCCCCAAATGTGGTTAAAATACCAGCTATCGTTTGCGATAGATATGCCCAATCCATGAATCCTTTTCTATAACCAGGTTTATTCTCACGGATTTTATCATAATCTGGTACAGTATATATACTAAGCCACACAGAACCAATTGCAACCAAAATCATGCTTACTACTAGAAGAGCCATAATTTGTTTTTTACCGAGCATCGGTTTCCTTGGTTGTCCGGGATGATAGTATTGAGGTGCTTGTTGTTGCTGCCCTCTCTGAGATTGAGGTTGTTCTTGTTGTGGTTGTTGGGGTGGTTGTTGCTGCTGTGGTGGTTCTTGACCCCATCCTTCTGTTTCATCTTGTTGTTCCTCTTGTTCATTCCTTCCATACTCCAAATATATTACCTCCAGTTGGAAGTACAACTGAAGATTAATATAAATATATTTTCATCTTGATCTATTAGTTCTTTTATTTTTTAATCTTCTCGATGTATTTTGGTGGAAGTGATTTTACTAGAAAAACATCTGGTCTCTCATAAAATTTTATTCCTTCGTCCCAAGCAGACATTGCATTTATTTTTAAAATGACGGGATCACTGCAGTGTCTCTTTCCAACTTTAAATGCCTCTTTTTTTGATTTAGAAAGATGGACGTATTGTCTATTCATAGGCTTAAGACCTTCTTCTAAAATGGAATCTAGTGATCTTGGAGATGTGCCGTGGTAGAGGATAGATGGTGGTTCAGTTGGATCATTTATCTCAACATCCACTGAGTGTCCATACAGTGCTCGAATCTTTTCTGATCGGATCTCGAACCTTTCTTTATCGCTGTTTTCTATCAAAAATTCTATATCACTTTTACCTGCCCAGGAGTGTTTTGTCCTTTTTAGTGATCGTAATAATTCATTCAAATCAGTGAATCCCATCCTATCAAGTTCGAGATCTGCTTCTTCTGGATGATGTCTTAAGATATACGATAGATGTTTACTGAGTTTTTTGTATTTGGCTGGTAAATCGGACATTATAGTAAAGTAAATCTATCAGATTATTAATTTTATCATTTTTTGGAAGATTAACGGTGATCTGAAATAGGAATATTTTAATATGATGGACTTCATTGACTGATTATCAATCAGTAAGGGTATAGATTTGACTAGAACCGTAAAAGATCCGGAAGTAAGAAAGAACGAGCTGGTCGATGCTGCTGAGGAACTGTTTAAAAAGAAAGGATATTCTGGAACTTCTATAGCAGATATCGTAAACAAAGTCGGAGTAGCTCATGGTTTATTCTATTATTATTTTGATTCAAAAGAAGATGTCATTGACGCGATAGTTGAGAAGTTAGTAGATGATTTCGTAGTGAGTATAAATAAAATAATAGATGAACAAGATTTGAATGCAAAGGAAAAGTTCAAGAGATTGTTTTATAGTACCTTCAACCGTAAAAAAGAGAAGATATATTTCTTTGATTATTATAATCAGGAAGAAAACCGTTTGATGTATTCGAAGTATATGACCAATATCTCTGATAGAGTAGTTCCTCTGATCACTGAAATAATTGAACAGGGGATAGAGGAAGGTGTTTTTGAGACTAAATATCCAAAAGAAGCGGTGGAGTTCTGGTTGTATGGAAGGTTATCCATGGATATCAGTAGTTTTCCCGAAAACTTGGATGATATACTTAGGTCAGTCAGGGCAGAAGCTTTCTTTTTGGACAGGATCCTAGGTACTAAAGATGGATTTATCACTGAGATGTGGAATGAACTTTTAGAGGATTTTGAAAAAACGGTTGAAGAATCTGATATGTATGTTGAACCAGGAGATGATTCAGATGGATAATAAACCTGTGATGAAGATAAGAGGTTTAACAAAATATTATGGGGACATACTTGGAATCAAAGACTTAGATTTAGATGTCTATCCTGGAGAGGTTATGGGATTCCTTGGACCTAATGGTGCGGGTAAAACCACTACGATAAGGACATGTCTAGCATATTTAAGAAAAACTGCAGGGGATGTGAAAATATTTGGTCTTGACTCTCATAAAGATTCAGTCAAAATAAAAGAGAAAGTAGGGTATCTACCAGGGGATTTTGGTATGATACCTGGTCTTAAAGTAAAGACATTCCTGAAGTATCTATTATCTTTAAGCGGTGTAAAGTCTGAAA
>CAYSTL010000034.1:5107-15369 GCA_964433785.1 uncultured Thermoplasmata archaeon | reverse complement strand
CGTGTGTTATAGAATTATTTAATTCCAATAGAATGTTATAATTTATTCTGTTTATTTTACCATTAATCATCCTTAAAATTCAGTAATTTCCCGCAAATTTTATTTAAATTAAATATTATCTCCCATCCAAAGGCGGGAATCCAAATGAAAATACTATTTGTCGATGATGAAGTCGGAACCCAAGAACAAGCTAAATACTTCCTTGAAAACGAAAATGATGATTTTAAAGTGACCACTTTAGGGTCTGCTGATGAGGCCTTAGAATTACTGGATGATGAAGATTTTGATGTAATAGTGTCTGATTATAGGATGCCTGAGACCGATGGAATCGAGTTTTTAGAAATATTAAGAGAAGATGAAAAGGATATACCTTTTATTATTCTTACAGGTAAAGGAAGAGAGGAAGTAGTTATCAATGCATTGAATTTGGGTGCTGATAGGTATCTAAGGAAAGGAAAGGACCCGTCATCTCAATACGACCTATTATCCAGAGCTATAAGACAAGAATATAAAAGAAAGAAGACCGAGATAGAATTGAAAGAAAACAAGGAAAAAATAGAGGAACTTCACGATGTAGCTTCCAACTTGATTTCCTGTGAAACAGAGGATGAGGCCTACGAAATGGTGATAAATGCCTCAGAAAGGATATTAAATTTTGATCTTTGTAGTATCGAGGAAGTAATAGACGATAAGTTCAAAACAAGAGCATTAAGCTCAAAGATGGATATAGAAGGAACTGGAGATAGGCCTGTTGAAGAAGGTGGATTAGATAAAAAAACTTATCAAAACAAAGAAAAATTTTTGATTGAGGATGCCAGAAATAGAACGGATACTAAACCCGCAGTCAACGATCCTGAATTTAGGTCCACTATCAGTTTACCTGTGGGAGATATAGGGATTTTTCAAGCAATATCCACCGAACCAGGATATTTTGATCAAGAGGACATGAAGATGTCAGAGCTATTACTATCACATCTAGATAACACCATAACAAGAATAAGGTCAGAAAAGGAGATAAAAGAGAAAGAAAAATTATACAGAACGATTTTTGAGAACACAGGTACTGCAATGGTGATAATTAACGAAGATTTGACCATATCACTTTCCAATGATAAATTCAATAAACTGGTTGGTTTTTATGAAGAAAGCGTGGAGGGAAAAGAATTCTTGGAAATGATAGTTGAGGAAGATAAAGAGAGATTGAAGAGATATCATGAGATGAGAAGGGAAGACTCAAAAGCAGCACCTAATCAATACGATGCTCAGATCATGACCCAACATGGAGATAAAAAACATGTAGTTATGACTGTGGGCTTGATAGAAGAAACAGGAAAAAGTGTTGCATCCCTATTAGATGTCTCTGATAGAGAAGAGATACAGAGAAATTATGAGAAATTACTTTCAAAAGATTTCAAAGAAAATCAAGAGATAGCTAAAACTTATCTTGACCTTATTGAAGATACTGATTTAAGCGAAGAACAGGAGAAGTTCGTAAGTAAGATAACAGAAGCTGTAAAGGAGAACACACAAGTTATTAAGGAGATACAGAACAATATGTAACTTTTCTACCGGAATGGTTGAAATCTCACATAAGAATTTTATAATTCATTTTATTTCTCTAACTAAGTCAAGGAGATGAGTAAAATATGAAACTTCAAGAATACCAAGCCGCAGAAATTTTTAAGGATTACAATATTCCATTCGCTGAAGGTTATCTGATAGGTTCCCCTGAAGAGATAAAGGAAGTCAAAAAACCTGTAGTTTTGAAATCACAGGTCAGAGTAGGTAAAAGGGGAAAGGCCGGAGGTATCCTTTTCGCAGAAGATAGGGATGAAGCTGTCGAGAAAGCTGAAGAATTATTCAACAAGAAGATCAGAGGTTTGGATGTTGAAAAGATACTAGTCGCTGAGAAAGTAGATATCATCGACGAATATTATGTTGGAATGGTGATGGACAGAGAGTCAGGAAAACCAACTCTTATAATGACTACAGAAGGTGGAATGAACATAGAAGAGGTCGCTGAAGAACACCCTGACAAGATCGGCAAGAAAAAAATAGATCCTATATTGGGACTTCAAACCTATGATGCGATGGATCTTGCTGATTCTATTGGATTGGAGGGAAAAGAACTAACCCAGATGACAAAGATAGCCAAAAGATTGTACAAAGCATTCGATAAATATGATGGAGAATTGGCCGAGATAAATCCACTAGTTGCTACTGAAGATGGTTTATTGGCAATAGATGCTGTTTTCAATATAGACAACAATGCACTATACAGACAGAAGTTTGAGAGGACCGAGAGCCAGAGAGTAACACCGAGAGAAAAGAAAGCAGAGGAATACGATCTAGCTTACGTAGACCTAGAAGGAGATGTAGCGATCGTAGGATGTGGAGCCGGACTAGTGATGGCCACTTTAGACTCTGTAGCTGAATATGGTGGAGAACCTGCCTGTTTCTTGGACCTCGGCGGAGGAGCTGATGCAGAAGATACAAAGAATGCTCTAGAGATAATAGATATGAAGGAAGGTATCAAATCCATATATTTGAACATATTTGGTGGGATCACCCAGTGTGATAAGATAGCTCAGGGTATAATAGATTATGATCCTAAGAAACCTACTGTTGTACGTATGTTAGGTACAAACGAAGAAAAAGGTAAAAAGATGCTGAAAGAAGCAGGTTTCAATGTAGTAGATGATATGGAAGAAGGGGCTGAAACAGCTGTAGAGATCAGAGAATAAAACCCTTTAACTTCTTTTAATATTCTTCAATAAATTTGGGAAAATAGCAAATACCATTTTTCAAATAAAAGATCATTATAGTTGTTATTAGAAATATCATGATTCATCTCTTTGGTGTTTTTAATGGATCGGGAACAGTGGAGACTAAAAGCAAAAGCTATAATCCCTGCAGGAAAAGTACATGGATATAGAAGCAAATTTTATAGGGATAAGGATTGGATGGAAACGATATTTCTAGTCAAAGGGAGTAACCTTTATTATAAAAATTCTGAAGCAAAAGGCTGCATAAAGTTAAAGGATATATATTATATTGATAGTAACCTAAATTTTGATAAAGCTAACCATCCTAAAGTTCTAAATTTTAATTACTCCGAGGGTGAAGAAAGTAAATTATGCATGATAAGATCACCATCTAAAGAAAAAATAAAAAAACGATTACTGAAACGAATAATATTGTCTTCACAATCTTATTTTATATCACCATATCAGATCGGTGAGAGAATCCAAGATGAATGGAGCTGGGAAAAAGGGAATATACTGTTCAGCAATAATGATATATTATTAACTGATGAAGAATATAATGTTGAAAAAAAGATCGATAGGAATGATATACTCTTGATATCCCCTAAGAGGATAAACAATCAAGAATCTTTAAGGATAATTCACAAGGTTGAGGATGAGTCTCACATAGATGTTGTAACTTCTACAGATATTTCTTTAGAAATTATAAAGGAATACATAAACAACTATTTCTGTAGACATCAAGATAAGATGGAATCTATAGATTCAGAAGGAAGGACGATCATCGGGATTCTAGATGCTGCTGAAAAAGGTATTATTTCACCTTCTAAGAAGGTATCAGAAGAGATAGGTTTTGATCCTGAAAAACTTTTGAAGGTGGTAAAGACATTGGAAGACGAAAAAGTCATCGAAGCTATAGAAAAAGTCGTTGAAATAAGCTACACTGGTAGATTCAAAGACAAAAAACAGGAAAAAGCTGAGGAAAAGGAAGAAAAGCCTAAAAGGAATGAAAGTCCTGAAGAAAGAAGACAAAGATTAGAAACGATCTTAAGAACTGCTAAAGATAAAGGTATCTTAAAAGATGATTAATTTTTAATTATTTTATTTAAAAGTTTATGTTGATTCCAAGCGAGTCCGATATCCCTTTCTAGATCAATCCAGTATAGATTAAAACTCATACCTTTATTTTTTCTATCCACTTTAACTCGTGAACCCATTTATTTATTCTATAGTACCTCTGATATTTGATACCAGCTTCTGGGAAAATTTACCTGTGATCAACTATTCCATAACTCATTTAAATCAGAATTCGTTCTTCTTAGATATGAAAAAATCAGATATGATCAAAATAGAACCGATAGGTGTGGTTAAAAACGATTTTAGGGACGAAGTTCCAGAGGATTATAAAGAGAAAGAATCGATAATAAAGATCAAAAAGAAATACTCTGAAGCTTTATTGGGTATCGAAGAACATTCCCATTTAACTGTGATGATGTGGTTCAATCAAAGTGATCGTTCTATAAAACAAGTGCATCCTATGGGAAACTTGGATAACCCTTTGACTGGTGTTTTTGCTACGAGGTCACCAGTACGCCCAAATCCTATAGCTGTAACTGTATGTGAATTGATAAAAAAAGATGGAAATGAACTTACGGTAAAAGGACTAGATGGACTCAATGACTCTCCTGTAATAGATATAAAATCGTATAAGCCATATGAGGTCGAGGATCCAGAATATCCTGATTGGATTCCGAGGTGACATTAATGTGTGATAAAAAGATCGATGGGAGGAAAATTGCCGATAAATATGAAGAATTATTGAAAGAAAAGATAAAAGAAATGGACAGGCCTCCTTCACTCCATACGATATTTGCTGGTGAGGATGAAGGATCTAAGGTATATCTTGGAGTAAAAAATCGAGGCTGTAAAAGAGTAGGCATCGAAACTGAAACACACAGGTATGGAAGCGATGTCTCTAGAGAAGAGATAATAAGAAAAATAGATGAACTAAATAAAGATGAGCATGTTGATGGGATCCTCATACAGATGCCTTTACCAGCTGATATGGATGCAACGGAATTGATAAAGGAAGTCGATCCAACAAAAGATGTTGAAGGTCTTCATCCTTCAAATTTAGGGCGGTTGATATTCGGAGATGAATATATGGTTCCATGTACTCCTAAAGGGATATTAACCATGTTTGAACATGAGGAAATCGAACTTGAGGGAAGGGAAGTTTGTGTTGTAAGCCACAGCAATATAGTCGGCAAGCCTATGACGATATTACTGTTAAATAGAAACGCAACTGTCGATGTAGTTCATGTATATACTGAAGACTTGAAATCACATACTCTAGATGCTGAAATCGTGATCGCCGCAGCTGGTGTTCCCCATCTTATAAAGAAAGACATGGTGGCTAAGGATTCGGTTATCATCGATGTTGGGATGAATAGATTGGATAGTGGTGAACTTGTCGGTGATGTCGAGTATGAAGAGGTTAAAGAAAAGGTATCTAAGATAACACCAGTACCTGGTGGAGTAGGTCCAACAACTGTACTGTCACTTTTGGAAAATACCTATAAAGCAGCACAAAAAAGGAGGGGTTGATCACTACAAATCATTACAACTTTCTTCTCCTAGCCTCTTTTTCAACACCTAGACCAGGTATCCTTATCTTCTTTTCTATCCTATCTGTTACCTCAGTGAAAAGAATGGTCAACACAAGGTAAATAACTGCTATTATACCAAAAATCTCTAAATAATTGAATGTCTCAGAACCGATAAAAGTTGCCTGGGCTGTCAGTTCTTCAACCCTTATTATGTAAGCTATAGATGTGTACTTGAATAAATATATCATCTCATTAGACCAGGCAGGTAAAGATATCCTCAATCCTTGTGGAAGGATTATATTAACTATAGCCTGGAGCTGAGTCATCCCCATAGACCGAGCAGCTATCATCTGTCCGGATTCTATCGATTGAATAGCACCTCTGATATATTCAGCCTGGTAGGCTGCACTGTTCAAAGAAAATCCTAAAAATGCAGCTACATACGGATCGAACGATATACCCACAGAAGGAAGACCGTAATAAATTATGAAAAGCTGCGTGAGTAATGGCGTACCTCTAAATATCTCGATATATCCTATAGATATGGTGGATGTAGCTCTTCCCCCATATATCCTGCCCAAAGCTAGTCCTAGAGCTAAAGGGAAACCTGCAGCAAGTGAAATAAATGTGAGCGAAACGGTCGTGACCAAACCGTCCTGCAGTGCAGGCCAGGAGTCCAGGAAGAAATCTATCAATCCATTCATATCATCTTCTCCTTATTCTTCTCCATATAGCGTAGCGATCTTTCCTAGAAATTCTTTCGTCCTTTCTTTATCTGGATTTTGGAACATCTTTTTAGGTGGTCCCGATTCAACGATATAGCCTTTCTCCATGAATATTATCTCAGAGGAAACGCTTCCAGCGAAACCCATCTCATGGGTCACTACCAACATACTAATCTCTCCAGCTAGACTTTTCATCACCTCTAGAACCTCACCTATCAATTCTGGGTCTAAAGCAGAAGTTGGTTCATCAAAAAGCATAAGTTTTGGCTGCATGGCTAGTGACCTTGCTATACCTACTCTCTGTTTTTGTCCACCAGATAATTGAGCTGGATACTTTTCTGCCTGATCTGATAACCCAACTCTTTCTAATTCTTCCATAGCTAGGTCTCTAGCACTTTCCTTATCCATTTTCTTTACTTTTTCCAAACCTATGCTCACATTTCTAAGAGATGTGAGATGACTGAAAAGGTTAAAATGTTGAAATACAAATCCCATCTCCTGTCTGATTTTATTGATATTTTTTTTGGGGTCAGTGACCTCTTCACCGTCCAACCATACCTTTCCTTTATCAGGTGGTGAAAGCTGGTTTATACACCTCAACAAAGTGCTCTTACCGGTACCACTAGGTCCGATTATCACTTTGGTTTCTCCTTTATCTAAATTGAAAGAGACTCCTTTAAGTATCTCGACATCACCATACGATTTATGTATATTTTCTACCTCTAACATTGCCATTTTAATCTACCTCTCAACTTCAACCTCATAACCTGGAATCTCGAACTTCTTTTCTGCAAATCCTAAACCTCTATTGATAACAAATACAACCACAAAATAGATTGCAGCGATCGTTATCAGAACTGGAAGTACCAGGTCTGTATTTCCTTCATATATGTAATCACCCCTTCTCATCAGTTCTACCACGCCTATCGCGAATGCGATAGATGTATCTTTCAAAACTATGGTAAATTCGTTTGACCAACCGGGGATAGATACTCTTAGAACTTGCGGTAATATGATACTCCTGATAGCTTGGAGTTTTGACATGCCTATAGATTGGGCTGCATCCATCTGTCCACTTGGTATAGAGTTAATCGAACTACGATATATCTGAGCCTGATACGCTGTACTTCTGAGTACCAATCCAACTATAGCGGCTGGAAAGGCTTCCAGATTGATCCCCACTTCAGGAAGACCAAGCCATACGATCATAAAGATAACTAGTAGTGGTATTCCTCTGAACACCTTCTCATAAACATATACCAGATAATTTAATGGAAAAATATTATACGATCTGAGGAAGGCCATAATCAGACCAAATATTGATGCAAAAATTAAAGAAATAACTGTTAAACTCAAAGTGGTCGATAATCCTTCAAGTAAGGAAGGAAATTCCTCTAAGATAGCCCCCCAGACCAAGTGAATCACTTATTATATTTTTTATTCCTTAAAATACTCGGTGACCAGATCGTCCCATTCATCAGAGCCCATTATATTATCTAAACCTTCATTTATGTTATCTAAGAGTTTATCTTTTCCCTCTTTTACACCGAAACCATACTGTTCTCCGGTCTCTATTGTTTCTATCACCTTTACATCCTCACTTCTCTCGAAAGCTTGAGCCACAGGCTTATCTAAGACTATAGCATCTATTCTACCGTTTATCAAGTCTTGTAATGCTAAAGTATAGGTACTATATCTCTCGAAATCGTCTTCAGGCATCGTTCCATTCTTTACTAAATTTTCTTCTATCCAACCAGCTCCAGTAGTCCCCGTTTGAGCACCGACAACATAGTCTTCTAGATCTTGTGGATCGTCTAAGGTTATTTCTGAATTCTCCCTGACTATTATAGATTGATCGGCTTCATAATACGGATTTGAGAAATCGATCTTCTCTTCTCTCTCATCTGTTATGGTCATTGCAGCAGCAACAACATCTATTTTACCCTGCTGCAAAGCTCCGATCAAAGTACCGAAGTCCATGTCCTTGACTTCGATTTTGTCATAACCCTGCTCTTTCAATACGGCTTTAATCAGTTCAATGTCAAAACCGACTATTTCCCCTCCTTCTTTGTATTCGAACGGTGCAAAATCCGCTGAAGTTCCTACTATTATCTTGTCCTCTTCCGAACAGCCACTGAATGCTAGTGCTGACATTATTATACCAGCTGTTACGAGTAGAGTAAATATCATCTTTTTATTTGGTAACATTCATCTCCCCTAAAAATGTATATTGTTATTACTTTATTTAAACATTTAGTTAAATAGTCTTAAAATAATGATAAAAAATTATTTTAATATAAATTATTAAAATTCTTTTCTTTGGAATATATATACTGATAAACCGAGCAGTATTGCAGCGATCACACCACTGAATAATATAGAGAAAGCTAATTGATTATCTAAACCCAACATATCAGGTAGTAGAGGTACTATAGATATCTGGTTTCCACCATATATCACTATAATCGCTCCTACTAGTACAGAAGGTGATATCACACCTATCAAAACGCCAGCAGCACTAGCTATAGCCATCATCGAAATTGTGAGTACTATTGAATCAATCGCTCCATCTAATATCACTTCAGGAGTACCACCCATGTAAAAATAATCTATAACCATCCCTAAACCTAACGCTAGCAATCCGGCAACAACTATACAGGAATAAACAGCTAGGAACTTAGAGAGTAGAATATTTCTTCTCTTTATAGGTCTTATAAGAAATAGATCATACACATTCTTCTCTTTTTCATTTATTATAGATACTGCAAGCATCACCGAAGCAAGAGTACCCCCTATACTAGAAAGTAAAAGAGCAGAAAAAGCAGCGAAGGGTATCTCTTGACCCGTATCTGGACTCCAGAAATATATGAGGGCTGCTAGAAGAGGTAGACCAATCCATAGTACTATCATGACTTTAGATTTATAAAAACCTCTAAGTTCATCTTTGAAAAGGATCCTTAAACTCATTGCATACCACTCTCCTGGACATACCTGATATATAATTCATCTAGATTTGGTGATACTGGAGAGAAACTTCTTATCCTGTACCCATCCTGAAGCAATTCTTTTAACAAGATATCTGATATCTCATCGATCTCATGATCTTTAGATATCTTAACTTTCATCTTTTTTGGCATTTCACTTTTTACTTCTTCAACACCTTTTATTTTTCTGATACTATCTATGTTTCCAGGGTCCTTGAAGAATTCTATATTGATGATATTCGGTGCAGAGAAGTCTTCCTTCAAATCCTCCAAGCTTCCTACATCCAATATCTCACCTCTGCTAAGGATACCTATTTTTGTTGCCACGTCTTGAACATCGCTGAGTATGTGTGAAGAAAAGAAAACAGTGGTCTTTCCTTTACTCAATTCTTTGATGATCTGTTTCACCTGATATCTGCTTGCAGGATCTAAACCTGATAAAGGTTCATCAAAAACGAGTAATTTTGGTTTATGGAGTAGCGCTTGAGCGAGACCTAGTTTTTGTACATTACCACCTGATAATTCCATCACCTTTTTATATCTAGATTCTTCCAGACCAACTGTTTTTAGAACATCTTCTATTCTGTTCTCTAACTCAGATGAATCTACCTCTGATAGTTCACCAAAAGTTTTCAGTGAATGTTCTACAGTCCTCCATTCTTGAAAAGAAACATTCTGAGGTAGGTATCCAAGTATCTTATGGAGTTTATCTCTTTGATCAGGCATCTGCATACCATCTATAGTTACTTTTCCTGAGAAATCTGTGATCAACCCGATGAGTAATTTTATCGTAGTGGTCTTACCTGCACCGTTGGGTCCGATGTATCCAAACACCTCACCCTTTCCAATATCAAATGAAACATTTTTCAGAGCTGGGAATGATTTGTAGTTTTTAGATACATCTTTTAAGGATAGGAATCCATCTTTACTCATCAGTAATACCTCTTGAGTGTAGGTATTATCGAGAGATATATTAACTTTTCTTATTTTTTATAGAAAAGCACGTCTTTTATTAACTATAAACCACAAAAGTTATAGCACCCCTCTTCTTAAATCATAATCCCCATGCTGGGGTGACAGAGTGGCTAATGTGTCCGCCTGCAGAGCGGATTCCCCGAGGGTTCGAATCCCTCCCCCAGCTCTTTTTTATTCATCTACAAAATATTCTTTCAACTTTTC
>CAYSTL010000034.1:0-5007 GCA_964433785.1 uncultured Thermoplasmata archaeon | reverse complement strand
GAATCCCTCCCCCAGCTCTTTTTTATTCATCTACAAAATATTCTTTCAACTTTTCAGCCTTATCCTCAGTAATATAACTGATTTCTGAAAGCTCATTTATAGATGCATTTTTTACATCTTTTTCGTTCTGATATCCATTTTCATATAATCTTTGTGCAGTTGAATTTCCAATCCCTTTAACTTCCTCCATCAGGTCTACAAAGTCTTGTTGATCTCCTTCGACTTTTATGGTAATAGTGGTTTCACCTTCATTACCAGCCAGGTCTGTAACTTTTAATCTAGCTTTATATCTACCAGGTTTGAGATAAATATGTCTGACAATTTCACCTTCATCTTTAGTGCCATCACCGAAATCCCATTCATATTTCTTGATCCCTACATCATCCTTTGATTGGGAACCATTGAATTTGACTTTCTGACCGATATCAACTATTTTATCTCCACCTGCGTCAGCGACAGGTTCTCTATTCTCCGGATCTTCAACTATAACTCTTACAGTATCTTGGTCAAAATATCCTGCTTTATCTGTGACTATCAATCTGACTTCATAAATACCGGGTTTATCATAAACATGAGTGATCTTTTCTCCGTTACCGTTGGACCAGTCGTCAAAGTACCATTCATAACTTTCTATACCGATAGAGTCCTTTGATTCACTTCCGTCGAATTCAACTTCCTCACCGACATCCACTATCTTGTTTTCCCCAGTTTTAGCTATCGGTTCCTCTGGATCTCTAACTGATATGTTGATATCGTCTCGATACCTGTTTCCTTCCTGGTCAACCATTACAGCTCTAACCTTATATACACCACTTTCATCGTAACTATGTTTTACTTTGCTGCCCTTTTCCCTTACACCGTCATCAAAATCCCATACAAAATTTTTGTAGGCTTTCTCCTCATTCAGAGACGCCATAAAATCAATTTCGTCTCCAATCTCTACGATCTCGTCCTCCCCGATATCCAAGATATCTCTGTCTTTTTCCGCCTTCTTCAATTTTCTTCTAACTTTTCTTCTTTTGTTTTTCTTAGAAATCTTCTGTTCTTTCTTTTCAGTTCTTAGAAGATTATGGACAATCCAACCTAAACCAAATATAGATATATTTGCTGCCCAAATAAAACTAAATAAAATTGTCATCAGTATGAAAAATAGACCTAGTATTGATTGATAAAAACCACCACCCCATAGAAATTTACCAGTTATAAGCAATAAAACGAATACGATAACCATCGATGGCCAGAAAAAGAACAACCCTCGGACCCAAGAAGGACTATATTTCCATTTAAACTTCTTCGACGCAGTCATTTTTTATCTCCGATTATGATTCAGGGTGAAATTATATATTTTCTGAGAGGAGTTTTTTACAAATATCTTGATTTATAATTGAAGTAGAGAAATCTTTTATAATCTTTTCTGAAATTTACCTATGATATCATCTAAAAGTTAAGTTAGTTATCTCTCCTTTCAGGACAAAAGACCTTTGGTCTTTAATAGTTTTAACTATCTTTCTCATTTTGCTTAGTCTCACCATACCATGGGTACGTATCCTTTTTCTATAAGATCAGATATTATACTGCCTACGTAATCTACACCTACACCTAATTCTTCAATCTCATCAGAGATTTTCTCTTTATCAGAGATGTATTTGCATGCCAAACAGTCACTCTTTTCAGCTATCTCAACAGCACAATCACGGATATCTTCATCATCAGTCAATAATGATTCACTTGGTCCAAAAAATATAACTTGAATATCTTCTAGCCAATCGTTATCTATCGCGTTTTTTGCATACATAAGGCCGGTGAGGACTTTCTCCTTTTCACCACTAGCAATTATGACTAAAACTTTAGAGCTAATAAAATCACCTGGTTAAAAAAAGATAAGAAAGTATTTAATGTTTTTTAGAAGTAGTGAAAAGAGGGGAATGTGGTTTAGACTTCAATTTCTATACCTAATTTATCGACCAGATCTTTGTATCTGTTTCTTACCGTTACTTCAGTCACATCAGCTACATCAGCTATCTCTTTCTGTGTTCTTCTATCATTTTCTTTGACTGATGCTATGTAAATAGCAGCTGCTGCCAAGCCGGTCGGTCCTTTTCCTGAGATTATCTCTTTCTGTTCGGCTCTTTCTATAATATTTTTAGCTTTTTTCTTAGTTTTCCCTTTGATGTTGAGGTCACTAGCGAACCTATCGATATATTTCATTGGGTTGGTAGGCTTGACTTTTAGACCCAACTCTCTATTGATGAATCTATATGTCCTACCGATCTCCTTTCTATCGAATGGAGTGTATTCTACGAATTCATCTAATGTTCTAGGTACTCCAGCTTTTCTACATGCTGCATAGAGTGCTGATGTTGCTACTACTTTGATGGAACGACCTCTTATCAAATTCTTTTTAACTGCTTTTCGATAGATAACAGCTGCATTTTCTCGTATATCTTTGGGTATACCCATCATTGAACCTATTCTATTCATCTCTTTTAGTGCCTGAGATAAGTTTCTCTCTTTAGCGCTAGATACTCTTATCCTCCTCTGCCATTTTCTCAATCGATATATCTGAGATTTCTTTTGACCAGAGATGTATCTTCCGTAAGAATCTTTATCTTGAGAGGATATATCTGTTGACAGACCTTTATCATGCATCATCTGGGTCATAGGTGCACCCGTCCGGGCTCTGTTTTCTTCCTGTTTCATATCATAGGCCCGCCATTCTGGTCCTTCATCTATATACTGATTATCGATTACTAAACCACAGTCCTCACAGATTAGTTCCCCCCTTTCATAATCTTGAGCAAGATGTACACTACCACATTCTGGACATTCCGTAACCTCATCCACTACCTGCTTTTCCTTTCTCTTAGTTTTAGCTTGAGCGATCATAAATACCACCTGCGTTTAGGAACGATTTTACTTTAGATGGGATCATCTAAAGACTATATCATCTGGGAAATTCGATTAAATATATTTGTTCATTAGAAAATTGATAGACAATTTTAATTCCACAAATTTGAAATACTATATAGTTCTCGTTCCCTCTTGTTTTCTTTTCGCATATATAATTTGCTCCTTCATGTTATATAAAGATTTTGGTGTTTTTAATTTTTTATCCCTATGTCAATTTTAATAAAAGGTATTTTTTGGCCTATATTTTAAAACAGCGTGATATCAATCCGGTAGTTTTGTTTTTAAAAACGTTTCATACAATATTAATTTCCATATATTATTGATAACTATTAAGAATTTATTAATAACATTAATCGGATACAGTACATAGACCGATTGATGGAGATAAAATAAAATGGACATTCTCATCGTAGATGATGAAGAATTCATTCTTGAGCAGTCTAAATATTATCTTAAAGAGGAGAATGATGATTTCAATATAAATACTGTCTCCTCTGCAGAAAAGGGACTTGAGCTATTAGAAAATAAAGATCATGATATCGTTGTTTCTGATTACCAGATGCCAGGGATGAACGGACTAGATTTTCTTAAAAGTGTACAGGAAAAAAAGATAGATATTCCATTTATTATGTTCACCGGTAGAGGAAGAGAAGAGGTTGCAATACAAGCTCTTAATCTCGGGGCAGATCGCTATGTACAGAAAGGGGGAGACCCGGTGAGTCAATATAAGGTTTTAGCAAGTGCGATCCAGAAGGCGGTAGAACTCAAAGAAAATGAAAGGTCAATAAAGAGTAGAAGAAGAAAGATAGAATCACTTCATAGGATTGCAGCAGATATGGAGAAATGCAGAAATGAACAAGAAGTTTATGATCTAACTGTTGATGCTGCTGAGAACATACTCGATTTTTTTGTCTGCTCTATTTTGGTTCATGAGGACGGTTACATGGTAATGAGAGCGACAAAAGATACCAGAGTAGATATAGGTACGAAGCAAGACGTAAATAAGGGTATATATGGTTTGACTTATAGAAAGAAAAAACCGTTCATAGTTTCAAATATCAGGGAATATGAAGAAGCAAACCCTACTGATCCTGAGTTCAAATCTGTTCTTAGTATACCTATAGGCGAAGTTGGAGTATTTCAGGCATTATCTAGAGAATTTGATTCCTTCGATGAAAATGACTTAGATATGGCGAAACTGTTGATATCTCATACCATAGAGGCAGTAAAAAGGATAAGATATGACCAAGCGAGAAGAGAAAGTGAAAAGAAATACAGGAATATTGTTGAAAATTCTTTAGACGTTATATATGCTGTAAATCTAGATGGTATTATTGAATACGTAAGCCCTCAGATCAAAAGATTTGGATACGATCCTAAAAAAGTGATCGGTGAGAAGATTGATAAATTTTTGTTTGAAGAGGATAAAAAAAGGATCTACGATACATTTCTTAGAGTCCTAGAAAATGGAGAAGAAAAAAAGGATAAAATAACCTTCAGATTTAAAAATAAGGATGGCGGTATAACATATCTTGAAGAAAATTCTAACATAATAAAAGAGGATGGAGAGGTAAAGCAGGTAGCAGGCGTTATGAGGGATGTAACTGAGCGAGTCGAAGTTAAAAAGCAATTAAAAGAAGGAAAGGAAGAGTTCAAAAATTTATTTGAAAATTCACCTATTGGTCTTCTAGATATGGATTTCTCAAAAATAAAAGAAAGGCTCGATATTTTAAAAAATGAAGGTGTTGAAGATATAAAAAGCTATATGGATGAAAATCCAAACTTTGTAAGAGATATGATCGATCTAATAAAGATAAATAATATCAATAAAAATATCAAAGATTTATATCAGATTGATAACATTCAAGATTTATATACCAACATGGAAAAATTATTTACTCACAGAACTTTTGAATTATTCGAAGAAGTGATTGATAATATTTTCAGCGGTGGAAGATTAGTTTATGGGGAGAATATAAATTACACATGTGGTGGGAAGAAAATTTACGTTTACACCACATGGTCTGCAGTACCTGGACATGTAGATAACTATGATAAAGTGATCGTTTCTATAGAGGATATAACTGAAAGAAAAAA
>CAYSTL010000033.1:0-15479 GCA_964433785.1 uncultured Thermoplasmata archaeon | reverse complement strand
GTGCAGTTTGTAACGCTTCTATACTCACTTTTTCAGTATCATATAACGTGCCATCCAAATCAAAGATCACGTGACCAGTATCCATATTATCATCCTTCATCTAATTCTATTTTATCTACTAACTTACAGGTTTTACATTTATCATTGATAGTAGGTTCACCACAAGATACGCATTCCTGCAGCTCACCTTCTCCGCTGAATTCTTCTCTCAATACATCATCCAATTTATCGTAGGAGCTCAAGATAGCGAACCTGGCTCCAGGTGTGTTGTCTTCCAGCTGTCCGATGATATCTCTGTACAATCCTCTAAGGGCCGTATCTGCGTACGGACATTCCTGTTCGTGTATCTCCATATCAGAGACCATGGCGTAGAGGTAGGATTCTTTCTCAGGCGTATTCCTCAAAGGCGCGATCCTCGGAACCAAACCTTCTTTCACTTTTTTGTGAGGACCGAGTCTTGCCAATTTTTCGATATCGGCCCTGCAGAAGTTCATCAATATTGATTGAGATGTATCATCAAGGTTCAATCCAGTAGCAAGAAAGTCAGCATCAGCTTCCTTAGCCATCCTGTTCATTATCCATCTTCTCAATACACCACAAACAGAACACGGCATCCCTATATCCTGCTTCAATATCTCATCTAAGGGAAGATCAAATCTATCCTCAAAAGAAACGATATCATAATCAATGCCAAGTTTTTCATATTCTTCCTCTGCTATCTTCAGACTTTTTGGTCTGTATCCTTCTATCCCCTCATCTATCGTGATGCCATATATCTCACTATCTCTCCTTTCATCTAGGATCTTATGGACCATCCTTAACGCAACGATACTATCCTTTCCACCTGAGACCGCTACTGCCACTTTCTTTCCCTTACCGATATCTACCTGTTTCCTGAATTCTTTAAAGACTCTCGTCTCGAAGAAATTTATGAAATGATCTTTACAAAGATGTTCTCCACTATATCTTATGTACGTTATCGCTGGTTTATTGCATCGGCTACATTGCATCGTTTGTGAGTTGTTATAGCTTATATAAAAAATATTGGTATGGATAAGAAACGTTTATTTAATCTAAAGCAGTTCGTAAGAACTATGAGATGGCCTTTAGTGTCATATAGAATCATCCTGGTTATCTTTTCTATCGCCATAATGATTATTTCTGTGTTGTGTATATATCCTGTTGCAGCCCAGGATATCACTGTTGAGCCACAGCAGGAAAGTTTCAATTGGGATGTGGACGAAGATGAAATAAAGGCATCTGGTATTGTATGGGTCAATAATTCAGGATATTTTGATCTAGAAGATATATCCATCGATATGCAGTTATCAACTCTGAATGAATTATATATCAATTCAACTAAAAATATAGATGAAATAGCAGTGGGTGAAGATAGAAGAGTAAAACTGAACCTCTCAAAAGATACTGATGAAATACCTGATAAAATAAAAAGACATCTCATCAACAATCAAACAGAGGTCAATTTCATTGTGGATGTAAAAGGTAGATATTCATATTCTCTTGTAAAATTCGATATCGAGTTTAACGATATATTGAACTGGGAGGGATTGATCAATGATATCCAATTTAGATATCAGGACGGAACAGTGGAACAGAAGGATGACGGATTGATCGTTGAATTTCCTGTTGACGTAAATACTAAAGACATGTTGGATGGGAAAATCAACGTGAATGTATCCATGTATAACGAAGAAGAAACAAAATTATATGACTCAGCACAGGCTGAATTCGATCTAGGAAAAAAAGAAACTATATTTTTTAAATTTTATCTAAAACGAGTAGATGCCAATGATTTTATAAATAAGACACAGCACATAAAATTCAGATCTGAGATAGATCTGATAGGCACTGGTTTGAGCTATACTATGACTGAAGAATACACATGGAAAAGGATCCTAGAGGATTATACTCTAAAATATCATGAAGCCGGGATCACAACAGATAATTCTGCTCAATATCTCACTTTACCTCTCCACGTTTCTACTAACGAAAATGATTTCATCTCCGGCGATGTTTTGATAGACGTCGGTCTCTACCACGAAGACAAAAGATATTCGGGAGATAATTTCACGATCACTTTAGGTCAAAATCAAACTATAGACTTGAAATTTAAACTAGCCCATGATGATGCTATGGAAATAGCTACTAATTCTATGACTCTCACTTACAGGAGTAGTATAACCCTTAAAAGGTATGGATACACATTCGATTATGATGGTGAGCAGTATTACTGGGGTGCTCCTTTAGATGGGTTGATCATCGATAATCTCATATATTCAGGGAATGAAGCTGCTGCTGACATCTCTTTCGAAAACGATAGCCCTACAGCCCTAGACCTTACCTTTGAAATAGATGTATTCAATTCCATGGGAGATCTCATCGGAGAAACACAGGAATCTTATTTTATACCTTCAGGAGGAAGTATCGATGAGACGTTAACTGTCTCATTAACCGGCATACCAGATTATGCAGTCATAACTTTCAGAGAAGATATTAGCGGTTTTGAATATCAAAAGGAGGTGGATGTCTATGAAGGATTATAGAGCTGATAGACATCCGATAAAAGCTGCGATTATAGGGATAGTCTATGTGATCTTACTCATAATCGTACCTATCGTTTCAATATCGATGATAACCAGTTCCTATCCTGGTCATCAATACATATTTGAAGGAATCATAAACGATATCATCCTCTTCGGTTCTATAACCGCTTTGTTAGCATCGGTAACAGCTTATTTCGATAAACATGAGATATACAGGATGTTAAGCGGGATCGGCAAAACAGGAGCAATGGGAGTTTATATCTTCACGGTGATAACAGGTTTAGACCTCACTATCGATATAGAACAGGTGACAGCAGAGATCACCATACCTGGTATATTAACGCTCATGATGATATTAGTGATCCTAAGAGCAGGCTATTTTCCGCTTGAATATTACCTATATGGGATCAAAGATGAAGGAATGAGAGGAGATGAAGGTCTTTTTTAAAATCAAAGTTGAGTTTGACTATAACTTATAAATATCCCTATCTTCTGTTGTTTCAATGTGGAAATTATGATCGATGATATCAAGGTAACACGCTGTATTGTAGATAGGTATTTTGAAGAATTTTCTGAAAAGATAGAAAGCGACGTAGCTATTGCAGGAGCAGGACCAGCAGGACTGGTAGCTGCAAGATATCTAGCAGAAAAGGGTCACGATGTAGCAGTCTTTGAAAGAAAACTTTCCCCAGGAGGTGGAATGTGGGGAGGTGGAATGGGATATCCCGTCCTGGTAGTACAAGAAGGGTCCGTTGATGAATTAGAAAAAGTAGGAGTAGAGACTAGAGAAGAGGAGGATGGTTATTATACAGCCGATTCTATTGAATCCGTATCCAAACTCTTATCTAGTGCTATCGATGCCGGAGCTAGAGTGTTCAATCTGATGACAGTCGAAGACGTATTGTATGAAGATGGTAGAGTAAACGGTTTTGTATTAAATTCCTCCCCGATAGATGTTGCAGGACTTCACGTCGATCCCATCACAGTTAGAGCTTCAGCAACTATCGACGCTACAGGTCATGACGCTGAAGTCTGTCATGTGGTAGAAAGGAAAGCCGGAGAACTGAAAACTGATGATGGATTCGTTGTTGGAGAAAAATCTATGTGGGCTGAAGTAGGTGAAAAGACAGTAGTAGAGAATACGCAGGAGGTTTTCCCAGGTCTATGGACCACTGGCATGTGTGCCAATGCAGTTAAAGGTGCACCAAGGATGGGTCCGATATTCGGCGGAATGCTCCTATCAGGTAAAAAAGTAGCCGAGCTCATAGATGAAGAACTTGAATAAAACATCAAACTTCAATCCCATTTTTCTCTTTATAAAAAACATCCTGAAAGTTCTTATAGATGAAGAAGAAATAGAATCATTCACAAGAAAGATGAGAAGAAAAATGTCTATAAGTAATAAAGTGTAAAAGAGGGAAAGTAATATATTGGACAAAATTTTTTCTTTATAAAAAGTGTAAACTATGGGTTCAGATAACAGCGAAAGTAAAGATCATAGAAAAGAAGAATTCGATAAATTCAAAAACATGCAGCTTCCGCGAAATGTTGTTGTTGGAAACGAGGCATTGGAAAAGATCGGAGGGATCTGTGAAGATTTGAAGCTGGATAGAAACGCTCTGATAGTTTGTGATCCAACCACCAAAAAGATCGCTGGGAACAGAGTTCATGAAATCCTAGAAGATATGGATTACAGTGTTGATATAAAGGAGATCTCTGAGGCAAACCAGGATACTGTCGATGAGGTAGTTGAAGACTCAGATGAAGATTTTGATTTCTTTTTAGGTGTTGGTGGGGGTAGATCGATAGATGTGGCTAAATATTCTTCACATCTATTAGATATACCGTTCCTAAGCGTTCCAACAGCGTCATCTCATGACGGTATAGCCTCTGGAAGGGCTTCGATAGAAAGAGATGGTGACAAGATATCTGTTCCAGCACAAACACCATTAGCTGTAGTAGCCGATACTGGTATAATCGCTAATAGTCCGCCCAGATTGACAGCTGCTGGTTGTGGGGATATAATTTCGAATTCAACAGCAGTGTTAGACTGGAAGTTGGCTAAAAGGTTGAGAGCAGAACCATACTCTAGCTATGCCGCTAATCTTTCTGAGTTGACAGCAGATCTGTTGATCAAAAATGCTGATAGTATAAAACCGGGGCTTCAAGAGAGTGCTTGGTTGATTGTAAAAGCTCTGGTCAGTTCTAGCGTAGCTATGAGTATCGCAGGTACCTCTAGACCTGCAAGTGGTAGTGAACATAAATTCAGCCATGCGCTGGATAGATTAGTAGATAAACCCGCTCTTCATGGAGAACAGTGTGGGGTAGGAACGATAATAATGATGTATCTACATGGGGGAGATTGGAAGAAGATCAAGAACACACTTCAAGCTGTCGGTGCTCCGACGACAGCAAGGGGATTGGAATTATCTGAGGAGGAAGTGATAAACGCTTTAGTACACGCTCCTGAGATAAGACCTGAAAGATATACCATTTTAGGGAGTCGAAAGATGAATAGAGATGCAGCTAGAGAAGCTGCAAGAGAAACTGGAGTAATATAAACAAAAAGGTGGAATGATATGGGATCAGTAACGTTAATCGGGAAAAAACTTGCTAAAGAAGGTCTTGAATTCAGATTTGGAGGATGCTTATCTAGATGTCAGAGCTGTGAACTTAAAAATTCATGCTGTGGATTAGATAAGAACAGGTGGTACAGGATCACAGGGGTGAGAGATAAAGAACACAAATGTAAAGTCCATCATGAAGATGTCAAAGTGGTGGAAGTGGAGAAGATACCTGTTAAAACCACAGCCTCTGGCCGATCAGTGATAGAAGGGTCTGTTATCAAACTTGACGATAAAGGATGCAAAAATATTGAATGTGACAATTATAAACTATGCTATCCTCCAGGTATAGAATTCGGAACGAAATACAATATAGAAAAGGTCGGTAAAAAAATAGATTGTCCAGAGGGTAAGGATCTGAAGGAAGTCGAACTCCTTTGATCCTATTTTCCTCTTATCTTGTCGAACCAGCTTTTATTTTTTTCTTTCTCTAAACCTGCAAACTCTTCTAACAGCTGTTTTTGTTCTTTGTTCAATTCTTCTGGTATTACTACATTTACCTTTATAATCTGATCTCCATATCCCCTTCCATTAGGTCTTGGAAGACCTTTTCCGGATAATCTTAATTGATCGCCCGGCTGAGTTCCTTCTGGTACTTTTACTTCGACTTTATCCTCTAGAGTGGGCACTTTGATCTTGGTGCCTAAAGCTGCCTCTGTCATGGTGACCTCTGTTTCCATTATCAGATTATTTCTAGATCTCTTAAATTTGTCGTGAGGTTTTACTCTTAAAATTATGTAAAGGTCACCTGGAGGTGCTCCTCTTTTTCCAGCATCTCCTTTACCTCTGACCCTAAGTCTTGTGCCGTCCTGTGTTCCTGGTGGGACCTTGATAGATATCGTTTCTCTCTTATCTACAACTCCAGATCCACCACATTTCGGACAAGGATTTTCTACGATCTGACCGGTACCATTACATTCAGGACATTCGCTAACAGTTATCAACTGCTGTATGCCTCGTCTCTGTACCTGTTTGACTTCACCTGAACCCCCACAATTAGGACATGTCTTCGTTCCACCAGATTTGCTTCCACTGCCACCGCATTCATCGCACTGGTCTTGTCTATTCAGTTTGAAGCTCTTCTCTTTCCCTTCGCGTATATCCTTAAGGGAAACTTCAAGAGTCATCTTCAGGTTACTGCCCCGTCTCTGCTGTTTTTGACGTCTGCTTGCTCTTCTACCACCGAAGAATTCACTGAATAGGTCTTCGAATCCGCCACCTCTGCTTCGTCCACCGAATAGGTCCGAAAAAAGATCTTCTACATCATCTCTGTGTGAGAAGTCAGACCACTGGAATCCACCACTGCCGAAGTCCTGCTCTACTCCCTGTTTACCGTACCTGTCGTATCTCTGTCTCTTTTCATCGTCAGCTAGAACTTCATATGCCTCTGAGATCTTTTTGAATTTCTCCCTAGCTTCTTCTGCATTGTCTGGATTCCTGTCAGGATGATACTTTTTAGCCTTCTTTCTGTAGGCTTTCTTGATCTCATCCTTAGATGCGTCTTTGCTAACTCCTAAGATATCGTAGTAATCCTCAGCCATGTTCTTCACACAACAATAGGGGGTACATTAAATATATAATGGAAAACATAACACGTTTTTTGTGTTATGTTATAAATTAGAAAAAGGGTTTTTACTCTTCTTCGTCCTCATCGACTACTTCGTAATCAGCGTCTACGTATTCTCCTTCTTCTGAATCATCTGCTTGTGCTTGTTGTCTTGCTGCCTGTTGTGCAGCTTGTTGTGCCGCCTGCTGCTGTGCGGCTTGTTGTTGAGCCCCTTGCTGTTGAGCTTGATACATCTGCTGTCCGATCTCTTGTACTTTCTTTGATAGTTCTTCTTTCTTCTTCTTGATCTTCTCGTAATCGTCCTCTTCGATGGCCTCTTTGAGTTCGTCGACCTTACCTTGTATCTCTTCTTTAACGGATTCGTCTATCTGGTCGCCCATCTCTTCTAATGTGTTCTCTGCAGAATAGACTAACTGTTGAGCTTCGTTCTTGGTCTGGATCCTTTCCTTCTTCTTCTCGTCCTCTTCAGCATGTCTCTCTGCTTCTTCCTTCATCCTCTCTATCTCGTCTTCAGAGAGCTGACCTGTTGCCTCTACTGTGATACTTTCCTTCTTATCTGATCCAAGGTCCTGTGCCTTAACATTGAGGATACCGTTCTCATCCATCTCGAAGGTCACTTCTATCTTTGGTACGCCCGCTGGTGCTGGAGGTATGCCTGTCAGATTGAATCTCCCTAGACTGTGGTTATCCTGAGCCATAGCTCTCTCTCCCTGGACCACGTGTATTTCCACATTTGTCTGGTTATCCTGTGCAGTTGTGAACGTCTTCGTAGCCTCCGTTGGTATTGTAGTATTCCTTTCGAGCATCGTTGTCATGACACCACCTAGAGTCTCTACACCTAATGATAGGGGCGTGACATCTAAAAGTACGATATCATCTTTTACATCACCTGAGATAACACCTGCTTGTATCGCTGCACCGATGGCAACACATTCATCTGGATTTATCCTCTTATGTGGATCTTTATCGAAGTAATCCTTAACAAAATCTTGAACTGCTGGTAATCTGGTTGATCCACCTACCAGTATGACTTCATCTATATCACTTGGACTCAAGTCAGAATCTTCCATAGCTATATTGACTGGTTCTTTGGTCTTCTCGACCAGATCTTTCGTCATATTCTGGAATTTTGCTCTTGTCAATTCTACATCAAGATGTTTAGGTCCGTCCTGATTCGCTGTCAAGTAAGGAAGATTGATCTCTGTCTTCTGTCTGGATGATAGTTCTTTCTTGGCCTTCTCAGAAGCTTCATAAACTCTCTGTAAAGCCTCTCTATCGTTACGGATATTTATACCCGTATCTTTTTTGAATTCATCTACAACCCAATCGACTATACGATCTGTCCAATCATCGCCACCTAAGCCAGTATTACCTGAAGTAGCTAAAACTTCGTAAACACCATCTCCAACTTCAAGGATAGATACGTCGAATGTACCTCCCCCAAGATCGTAAACAAGGATGGTCTCAGCTTTCTCCTTCTCTTCCATCTTGTAGGCCATTGATGAAGCCGTCGGTTCGTTGAATACCCTTTCTACTTCGAAACCTGCGATCTCTCCGGCATTCTTTGTAGCTTCTCTTTGTGGCTCGTTGAAATAAGCAGGTACTGTGATCACTGCTTTCTCTATCTCTTCTCCCAGATAATCCTCAGCATCTCTTTTAAGTTTCTGAAGTATCATCGCTGAGATCTGTTCTGGAGTATACTCTTCATCATCTATCTTCACCTTGTGGTCTGTACCCATCTTCCTTTTGATCGAAGTTATAGTCCTTTCAGGGTTCTTAACTGCCTGTCGTTTCGCTGTTTCACCAACTAGCCTTTCACCGTCTTTCTTGAATGCTACTATAGATGGAGTGATCCTTTCCCCTTCTGCATTGGGGATTATAGTAGGCTCTCCACCTTCCATTATCGCCATCGCGGAATTCGTTGTTCCAAGATCTATACCTAATATTTTACCCATACATTATCACCTATGATCATTATTTTGCAACTTTAACTTTTGAAGGTCTTATGACCTTATCATTTAACTTATAACCCTTTTGAAATTCTTCTATTATTTCATCTTCTTCATGATCTTCATCTTCGACTGACATCAAACATTCATGATAGTTAGGATCGAAGGTTTCTCCTTCACAGTCAATCTCTTCCAGACCGTGTTCCTTGAGGACTTTCTTGAACTTATCATAGATCATCTTTACGCCTTTACTGTCCATCTCGTCTTCATTTTCCATAGCTCTTTCGAAGTCATCTAAAACTTCTATCAGGTCCGTCATGAGGTCCTCAGTAGCACGTTCGATGATGTTCTTCTTCTCCCTCATCATCCTCTTTCTATAGTTGTCAAAGTCTGCCATCACTTTTTTAAGGGAACGCTCTAATTCTTCGACTTCCTCTTCTAGTTCTTCCCTCTCCTGTTCTTCTGTTTTCTCTTCCTGATGTTCCCTTTCTTCCGTTTGTTCTTCCTGTTCTTTATCTTCTTGTTTGTTTTTTTCCTGGGATGAATTGTTTGATGTCATGGTCGCTCCCGTTCTATTCAATCTTTAATGTTTTACCAACTTCTTCTTTTTCCTTCTTTAACTCAACTTCGAGTACACCGTTGTTGTACCTAGCATCAGATCCTTCAGGATTGACCTCTGAAGGCAATCTGATTGTTTTACCGTATTTTCTTTTTCCGTCGACTGAAACAGAGAGCGAATCCTTCTTTACCTGTAGATCGATGTCTTCCTTTTCGACACCTGGTATATCTATTGTGACAAGTACTGAATCATCAGTTTCCTGAACATCTGTCAAAGGTGTCCATTCAGATTTTTCTTCACCTTCATGGAAATAGTCTTTAGCATTACCGAACTCCTCTATCTGTGGTCTCCCTTCTGGCCCTGATCTTACCGTAAATCCGTAGACGAATGGATCCTTGTTCATCCTCTGTTGTCCTTGTTTCATCATCTCTTCTGCTATCTCCTGCATCTTTCTGAATTCCTCATCCATGTTTGAGAATCCAAACATATCAGAGAATCCAAACAGATCTTTGAACGGGTCTGGTCTTCTTCTTTTCCTTTCGTCATCCTCATCATCATTTCTACGATTCATATTATCACCAAATATCTATCTTTTCTTTTTCTTTTATCTTATCAATTATCCTTTCGATCTCATCTTCTCTAACATTGAAATGTCTCGCTATTTTATCCGGGTCAGTGACACCGGAATCCAAGACATAATATAATATTTCTCTAACCTCATAGTCGTCAAATTCATCGTGGATGAAATTGAAAGCTTTCGACAACGCCTTCTCCTTCATCTTGAGTAAACATTTTCGTTTGTTTTCAAGATCATCTATCTCTTTCTCGATGTCTTGAACTAACTCCCTTTGATTCTCTAAAGTTTTGTTTTCAAGATTCTGGTCAAATTTGTCTTTAAGATCATCATAACCTTCAAGATCATCAAGATCGTCTAATTCCTCGATCTCGGTTTTGAACAATTGTGGGCCTAGATCGATACGGACCGAGAATTCTCTATTCAGAGTATATGTTTTTGTTGGTGGCCCCCCCTTTCTGCTTTTACTCTCTCTAGAGGTAACTAGACCTTGTTCCTCTAATCTCTTTAAATGTTTAGAGATGGCCTGTTGACTGGTGTTCATACTTCTAGAGATCTGCAGAGGATAATGCCCTTCTCTGCTCAGGATCTCGAGTATTTTCCTTCTAGTTTGGTTTTGAAGGAGCTGTATTATCTTTTCGAAATCATCTCGTTCCATATCGACTACCTTTTTTTAATTTATAAATAAAAAATGAAGGGTTTGATCGAGTTACTTGATCTCTAGCTTTTTACCCTTCTTCTTTTCTGGTTCTTTCTTTGGTAACTCAACTTTGAGTACACCGTTCTTTAATGTAGCTTCTGCATCCTCTGAGATCACATCTTCTGGCATCGGAAGTTCTCTGTTGAAGGATCTATATCTTCTTTCGTGTCTAACGTAATCTTCACCTTCTTCTTTTGTTTCTCTTTGTGCTTTACCTTTTATTTTCAATCTATCTTCCCTTACTTCGACTTCGATGTCATCCTTGCTCATTCCTGGGAGGTCAACTTCACACAGATATTTGTCACCCAAGTCCCTTAGATCACAAGCTGGTCCTGTCATCATTGTTGGGAGTCCCGTTCTGCCTTTAGCTCTTCTCATCAATGGACTACCGAAGAACCTGTCAAATGTTCTGTCAAGATCTTCGAATAGACTTTCCATCTCTTTGAATGGATTTGTGAACATGTCTTCCCTTCGTTCAGCTAGTTCACTACCCTTCCCTTCTTCTTTTTCTTTTATATCGACATCTTCTTCTTCAGCCATATTTATCACCTACATTTGACAACTTGAGGTTGTAATATTTGCATTTAGTAATTAGTATGAGGTTCTATATAAATGTTTTGCTTTTCGTTAACGAGTATACTATTCAGAAAAATAAAAAAAAAGGTTTTTTGTAGACTCACTTTTGATCTTCTTCTATATCATCTCTATTCAGATCATCGTTTTTCTGCTGATCATCACTGGATTTTACTCTTAGATAGTATGCTAAGATCAATACGATAGCTATCAGGATAGATATCAAAACGTAATCATAATCCTGTAACAAGTTGTAAGTAGAAGGATCTTCTGAATCGATGTTTCCAACTTGTTCACTAAAATATGACTTTTTGTCTTTTCTGAAAGCGATAACTTCGTTCTTTTCTGTAGATTCTGAAGTTATTCCTATTTCATCGATGTCATCGATAGTTGAAGGTAAGCTGCATACTCCAGAGTTACATGAGATCTGTCCCGTACTACCCGTCTGTGGTAGGTAATATTCTGTATAGAATTGTTGAGTTTCATTATATTTTGCTACTGATTTCGTACCGATCGTTGAACTGAGGGCATAGGACATATCCAGATAATTTGAATCTTGAGATTTGAAAAGTAATATCTTTTCACCTAACCAAGGACAGTTTTTAACAGGTGATGGTTTAGATATTTTGTTACTGCCGTTGTATTTTAAGGTGCCTTCTATCGATGACATTCCATCCAATTCTTCATCCAACATCTGATCGGAAGTACTTGTATAACTTCCTCCCTCACTTACTGATTTGTAAGCGCCACTGATGTTACCTCTGTATTTCACACCTAAATTTTTATCATCTGGCATATTCTTGTATGTTTTATTTAAATGAGGTAACCAGGGTAGGAATTTACCATATTCCATGGTAAGATCAAGATTCCAGTGGGTATCGAGAGTTGTTTTCATGTCAGTTTCCGTTTCGGTAGTGTTAGATTTTATCTGAGTTTTTTGTCGTGACGTTAGATTAACCTTTCCTGTGGTATTCAGTGTTTGTTTCGTTATCCCCATAGTGTTCAGTTCTCTCGTTTGACCAAAAAGCTCATCATATTCTCTACTATACTGTTCAGCCCATAATTTTCCTTGAAAATCAATACTCATCTCTTCGATATTCAGATTATTTTGTATGGTTATGTTTTTATTCTGTAACAGTCCATCATCACCAGTTGTTATATTTATATCTGAATCCATCTTCATCTGAGAATAATATCCACCTTCATATGTGAAGATATATTGACCATCTTTCTTTTCCTGAAATTCTATGTAGAAAAGATACGCAAATCCACCACTTATCTCACTGAATGTAATTGTGGAATTGCCACCATATATTTCGGAAAAGGTCATCTTCATACTGTTTTCAAGACTTTCTTTATTTTCTTCTATATCATATGTCCATTTATATGACCAAACCTTACCTTCCTTCCAATTCGCCTTTCCAGAAACTACTGGAGTTAGGCTGATAAATGTTAGAAGTATTATTACTGTAATCGTTAATATTTTCCTCATCTAACCAACCTCCCGCTGTTATTATATTTCTATTATATTTTTCTTATGGTCTATATTTATTTAAGTTTAAATATGAAGTTTGATTGAAAATACTAAATATCCTCAAATTATATGGTAATATGATAGAAAAATATCTGTGGTCATCATGAGAAAAACTAAGATTGTATCTACGATAGGTCCCGCTTCTGATTCGGTTGAAATTTTAGAAAGATTATCTGATGCTGGTATGAATATCGCTAGACAGAATTTTTCACACGGTACCTATGAAGAACATGAGGAGAGATTGGATAGGATCCGATCCATATCCGATAACATAGGGGTTATGATGGATACCCAGGGCCCTGAGATCAGACTGAAAGAGGTGGAGGAAGAAACGACCCTTGTGACTGGAGAAACTGTAGAACTCGTGACCGAAGATGTTGTTGGAAATGAATCACGACTTCCAGTTGATTATTCAAATATCATCGATTACATCGAAGAGGGAGATAAACTGTTGATAGATGATGGACAGATCGAACTCGAAGTATTAGATGTGGATGATAGTGTCGATTGTAAGGTCATCTTCGGTGGAAAAGTCTTATCGAAAAAATCAGTGAATGTTCCCGGAAAAGATATCGGATTGAAGGCTCCAACTGAGAAAGACGTTAGAGATATCAAATTCGCTGTAAAGAAAGGTTTTGATTTTGTGTCTGCCTCATTCGTCAAAACTGCTGATGATATCCACAAGATCAATGATGTCATCGAATCCAACAATTCAGATATGGACGTCATAGCTAAGATAGAACATATCAAGGCTGTTAACAATCTTGATGAGATATTAGATGCTACTGATGCTGTTATGATAGCTAGGGGGGATCTGGGTGTTGAAGTACCAGCTTCACAAGTTCCACTGCTTCAGAAGAGGATTATTGAGAAAGCCAACAGAAAAGAAAAACCTGTCATAACCGCAACCCAGATGCTCAAATCTATGACAGAGAGTCCAAGAGCTACCAGGGCTGAGGTTTCTGATGTGGCAAATGCTGTTCTGGACGGATCAGATGCAGTCATGTTGTCTGAGGAAACAGCAGTGGGTAAATATCCTGTCAAATCCGTTGAATTCATGTCTGAGGTCGTCCAGCAGATGGAAGGATACCTCAAAGGAAGGACACATCATACTCATGATATAAGGAGTGATAATATAGCGGATATAATTGCTAAAAGTGTTTGGCAAGCCGATAGAGATATCGATGTTAAGTATATAGTTGCACATACTTCATCAGGATATACTGCTCATAAGATAGCTAAATTCAGACCAGAAACAGATATCCTAGCTTTCACTGATAAAGAAACTATACAGAGAAAATTGAACCTGGTTTGGGGAGTGACTTCTTTCTATATGGAATTTCCAGAACACGTTGACGAGATGACTGAAAGATCAGCCAAATTCCTGTTCGAAAATGGTTATGTAAATAAAGATGATAGGATCATCCTGACCGCAGGTGTTCCAGCACCAGTAGAAGGGATCACCAACATGATGGAGATAAGAACCGTTGAAAGTTTGTTGGAAGAGAGAAGGAATAAACAAAGGAAAAATAAAAAAAGTTATTAAAAATCTATTTAAGCACTAGTTCTACTCGTTATCATTTTGTGGTTCTTCGATCATCTTTTCATCTTTTTCCTTCTGACCAGGTTCCTGATATTGTGATTGATCTTTCTGAGGTTCTGGTTCTTTCCATGGTTCTCTATTTTGAGGGTGCTCCCTTTGTTGTTCAAACTGTTTTGATTCCTCGTAATCCTGATCTTTGGGTTCCTCATAACCCTCTCTTCCTTCAAAATGCTGCCGAGGTTCAGGGCTCTGATAGTATTGGGACCTACTGTCAGATTTTAGGACTAATACAGCACCTATACCAAGAATAGCGGCTGATATGAAAGATAAGAACCAACCGATACCCCCTCTCCAGTTTAGTTCACTATTTCCTTCATCATAATTGCCAAAGAAAGATTTAGCTGGTGAATCATGGTCCGGTAATTCGCTATCATCATAGTAATCGTTCTTGTAAGAATCTGGCATTTCCATCATAAAGAATATCGGAGCAACTACCGCAAGTATCAATCCAGCTATAAGCAAAGCAGCACCGATCTTCCTGTATTTACTTCTATCTGAATTGATAGCGATACCTAACAGCATCACAGCTATAGTTGCGGATATGGTCCCTATTGTGGTCAGCCATGTTGTAATATTTAGAGTTGTAGATGTGTTTGTTGTATCCTGGTCCGAACTAGATGTTTGAGGTAATAACATCGGAGTCATTCTTTGTGTTTGTTCCTGAGTTTCATCACCATAAGTTCTTTTTTGATGGAAGGTCCACCAGGGCATCGATAATGATACTATTAAAAGTATTACTGCAACGCATGCTAAAGCAGCACCTATTTTTGTCGTTTTATTCATTTTATCTTCACCTGTACTCTTATTGAATTATTTTATTTACATTTTGTCTAGATAAATATTATATTCCATATATCTCTAAAAACGAAGCTGACCAAATGAATTAAATAATACACTCTGATAGACCACCGACCCCCTGAATATTGGTGGAATGATGTCGGGACAAGCTTTGAAGGATATCAGAAAGAAAATCAGACCAGTGGTATTGAACCTACTGATGCTCACGTTTGGATTTGCAACCATGAGCATGTATCCTGACCTGCAGAACACGATTAGAGGTTCTCTTGGTATAGGAAAAGGTATTTTTGAGTGGAGTATATTAGCTTTTACAGTAGGTCTTTTTGCAGCTTTCTTCATTGGTCATTCAGAATTTTTTGAACATCATCTTAAAAAAGGAGTAGCAGTAGCAACCGCATTCGCTGCTATACCTCAGTTAATGATTCCATTTGTAG
>CAYSTL010000032.1:0-15549 GCA_964433785.1 uncultured Thermoplasmata archaeon | reverse complement strand
TGCCGTTAAACCAACATCCGTCAGCCCTTTTACAAATTACTTCAAATTTCGTGATGATATGAGAAATAATACTCATTTAAACTTTATGTTAAAAAGAAATGGTTTTTAGCTTTTAAGAACTATCTCTATGTTAACTTCGTCTGGTACTTGGATCCTCATCAGCTGTCTCAACGCTCTTTCGTCTGCATCGATGTCGATCAATCTTTTATGTACTCTCATTTCCCACCGTTCCCATGTCTCGTTGCCTTCTCCGTCAGGTGCTTTTCTGCATGGAACTACCAGCTTCTTTGTTGGAAGTGGTATAGGTCCTTTCATCTCTACACCTGTTCTCTCTGATATCTTCTTGATCTGATCACAGATCTCATCAACACGATTCGGGCTAGTTCCGCTTAATGATATTCTTGCTTTCTGAGCCATCAATTAGACCTCACTGTAATATAATATAAAAGGGTTTTGAAGATGTTTTACATCTCCTTTTCTTCGATATCGATTACCTGACCTGCTGCAACGGTCTGACCCATATCACGGATAGCGAATCTTCCCAATTCAGAGAAGTCTTCTACACGTTCAAGAGCCAAGTTTCTCGTTGGTTTGACCTTAACTATCGCTGCATCTCCATTCTTCAGGAAGTCAGGATTCTCTTCTTCGACTTCACCTGTCTTTGAGTTCAATTTCTGTTTCAACTCTAGGAAGGTACATGCTACCTGTGCTGTATGTGTATGGAATACAGGTGTGTATCCTTGTGTAACAACACTTGGGTGGTCAAGTACGATTATCCTTGCATCGAATGTTTCAGCCACTGTTGGTGGATGATCTGCAGGTCCTGCTACATCTCCTCTTCTGATATCGTTCTTACCGACACCACGTACGTTGAATCCTACATTGTCACCAGGTTCTGCTTTTGGTATCTCTTCGTGATGTTGTTCGATAGATTTCACTTCACCAGTTACGTTTGCAGGCATGAATGTGACTTTATCGCCAGGTGTCATAACACCAGTTTCGACTCTACCGACAGGAACTGTTCCTATACCTGTTATAGAGTATACGTCCTGGATCGGTAATCTCAGTGGTTTGTCTATCGGTTTTTCAGGTACATCTAAGCTGTTTATAGCCTGTAAAAATGTATCTCCATTCCACCAATCTAAGTCTGGGCTGTCTCTTGTTACGTTATGTCCTTGTAGAGCGCTGATCGGTATTATCTCATACTGTTCATCTCTATATCCTACTGATTTCAAAAGTTTACTAACTTCATCATCCACTTCGTTGAATCTATCTTCACTAAACTCAGGTTTTGTAGCATCCATCTTGTTAACAGCTACTATTAATTGATCAACACCAAGAGTTCTAGCCAAGAACGTATGTTCTCTTGTCTGAGCCATTACACCTTCTGGTGCTGCTACAACCAAAACTGCAGCATCAGCCTGGCTAGTACCTGTGATCATATTTTTAACGAAGTCACGGTGCCCTGGGGCATCTATAATTGTGAAATAATACTTATCTGTGTCGAATCTTTGATGCATAACATCAATTGTTAGACCTCTATCCCTTTCTTCCTTCAGCTTATCCATAGCCCAGGCGAACGCGAATGTTCCTTTACCTTTCTCTTCTGCTTCTTTTTTGTACTCGTCAATCACGTGTTCCTTGAGTGCACCTGTTTCGTACAGTGTACGACCGACTAAAGTGGATTTTCCGTGATCCACGTGACCGATGAATACGAGGTTTAAATGTGGTTTATCTGCCATGTTATATCCTCCAATTGTTCATTTTGCTTCTTCTTAATAAGTTGGGTTATTTATAGTTTTATCCTTACACTAAGGTAAGGTAATTATAACTAATGAATACATACATAAATAATTATCACATAATCGAAGGCCTAATAGGGATAATATGAATCTCAACATCAGAAAAGCAGAGAAAGATGAGATACATGAATTGGCCGAGCTATGGTATGAACTCGCATCCATGCACGAATATATGATGGATGGTTATGAGCTCTCTGATAACCCAAGAGTAGCATGGGTAAATTTCATCGAGAGAAATTTTGACAAGAAAAGTATGGTTACATTCATCGCTGAGGATGATGATTCTATTGTTGGATTCGTGACTGTCGTGATCAGAGAAAGACCAGATATATTCAAAAATACTAAGGTCGGGATGATACTTGACCTCATAGTTAAGGAAGATAAAAGAGAGGAAGGTGTGGGTTCAGCATTGGTAGAAAGATCAGAAGAATGGATCAAAAGTAAAGGTGTATCAGTCGGGATCCTAACCGTTGCACCAGAAAACGAAAATGCAGTTGATTTTTGGAAAAAAAAGGGATACAGAACATATCTTTTAAAGAAAAGAAAGGACTTATAGGTCCTGAAAGATGGATACTACTTCTTCCACTTCCTTCCTAAATTCTTCATCTCTGTTTACTCTCAACATCAACATTATTATCTCAAAAACGTGGAATGCGTAGGAGTTAAAATTCATATCACCGGAGTTCTCTTCTAGAAAATCAACTGTTTCATCACTCAGATCGACCATGAAATCGGTCAATTCTTTGATATTCTCTTCTGTATAAACTCCTTCAAATCCACCTTTCTCCAGTAGTTTTAAACACATCTCTAGACTGTCCTTCCTCAGTTCATAATTCATCTGATCCTTTGCTATATCATCTGAATCTGGCATCAAAATGAAAGTTTCAGATGTTCTGCGGTATACCATCTCAGGAAATCTCTTATCTGTCTTTTCACCACAGACCTCAACAAAGCCAGCTTTTTCTAGTTTTTTCATGTGTCTATAAACTGTAGAATGGTCCTTATCCATGATCTCTGATATCTGGGAAATAGTCATCTCGTGACCTTGTAGCAACTGTACAATTTCCCTCCTCGTGTCCTCCTGTACAACCTTGATCTTCGAAGGATCTTTAAATATTTTCATTATTCTCTATCCGATTTATCCAAGCAGGCCGTATTTATACCTTTCACAAGAACATCAAATCCAGTTTTAAATATTTTTAACATCCATCTCCTTTTAGAAATGTTTGTAACCGCCCTCTAAAGGTTTTTTCTCTCCGTTCGAGATGTATCTCCCTTCTTCAGTGATCTTACCCACAACTATGGGTTCTGTATCTTCGATTCTATCTAGATCTTCTTCTGGTATCGTAAATACAAGTTCGAAATCCTCTCCACCAGACAGTGCCCAGAACATGGGGTCTTTATCCAATATCTTACCTGCTTCCCTCGTCCTATCTGATATAGGTACCTTATCTTTCTCAACCAGTGCACCTACACCACTTTCATCGCAGATATGGTTCACCTCAGAAGCCAGTCCATCACTGACATCTATCATCGCATTCACATGGGGAGCTAATCTTCTACCTAATTCCAACCTGCAGTCAGGTTGAATATGGAACTCTGTATACCCTTCTTTACCAGCGCGCAGTAGATCAAGTCCCGCCCAGCTTTTACCGAGGTCACCAGATACACATATCAGATCACCGACCTCTGCATCACCTCTCATGCAAAGGTTTTCCTTCTCCACCTTCCCTATCAAAGTTATGTTTATCACCAGCAGGTCACCATGGGTTGTGTCTCCACCGATGATACTCAGATCATACTTTTCAGACGCATCCAACATACCTTTGAATATATCATCCACATACTCGTAATCTACATCGTCAGGAAGTGCGATAGATACTAAACACCATTCTGGATAACCACCCATGGCAGCGATATCAGATACGTTAACTATAATAGATTTCCAACCGATCTGCCAGGGGGAATGCCAGTTCCTATTGAAGTGATCACCGGATACGAGCATATCGGTGGTCAATAAGGTATAATAATCACCGTCCTCAAGGACTGCGCAATCATCTCCTATGCCTTTGACCAATCCTTCCTTTTCTTTAATCCTTTCAGCTATCCTATCTATCAAACCGAATTCTCCAACCTCGCTTATATCGGTCATCTAATCACCTCTTTTAGCTTTAGAAAACATCTCTTCAAACAGGTGGGTCCTATCTGATAGGTTACCTTCACGAGTTACACTCGATATCGCACAGACCATATCGACACCTTCTGCCAGTCTCTTTAAATCCGCTTCTTCGATCCCACCTATGGCTGCAGTTGGAACATCAACTTTAGATGCGATCTTTAATACTCCCTCTATACCTAATTCCTTCGATGTTTCTTGTTTCGTATCAGTGCTGTGAACTGGCCCTATGCCGATATAATCAGCTATTTCCTCAGCCTTCTCTGCCTGCTCCAGGTCATGGGTAGAAATCCCTATTATCATATCGTCACCTACCACATCTCTTGCAACCTGTGGCGGTAGATCATCCTGCCCAAGATGTACACCATCGGCTCCCACGGCCATAGCAACGTCTAATCTATCATTTACGATGAACAACGAATCCTCACAAACAGCTCTGATCTTACAAGCCTCTTCGTACAATTCCCTCCCCTCAGAACTTTTATCCCTGTACTGGATCATCTTCACACCTGCATCGACTGCCTTTTCGACCTGTTCGTGAGGGGGGATAGCGATACCTTCGTCCGTTATAAAGTAATAATTCACATCCTTCAGCAGGGTTTTTTGTACCATCAAGTCATCAATGTACACTGCATAAATAAAATATATCCTTGTTCTTGGACCGATAGTTTCATAGAAATGGATTTTAGAAGAGGATCTTTTTTGATAAAAACTCAGATCTCCGAAGTGATCCTGAACAACTCGTCTTCAGTAACCTCTTCAACTTCTTCTCCCATGTAAACAGTGTTTCCAGAACCAGATTCGACATGACCTATCACATCTCCTTCGATCACTTCTCTTTCCTCTGGTATGGTGGCTAGAAGACATCCGGATGAGATCAATTTTTTTGGATCTATATCTAAAATATCACATACTTTCAGAGTTTCAGGTCTGAATGATATCTCCTCATCTACAACAAAATCATTCTTAGAGCATTTAGCCATCTCGTATATCCCTTGTAGAATGCCGCCTTCGGTAGGATCATGCATCGAGGTGGCTGTCTTATTTATTTTCAAAGCATTCTTAACGACAGATATCTCTGTACTCCATCCTTTTACTTCTTCTACCGCTTCTCTATTCAGTCCTTTTTTCAATAATTCATCCTCAAAATCGGATACAAGTATCCATGTCCCCTCGATGGCCGCATCATTTACTTGAACGATCTTATCTCCTGGTTCAGAACCTCTGGTCAGGACCGGTCTTTCAGTCACACCCATCATAGCTGTAGTCACCAGCGGTCTCTGGATCCCTTTTACAGTCTCAGTATGTCCACCTATCAAAGTCACTCCAAGTTCTCCTGCAGCGTTATACAGATCCTCGATTATCCTCTCAACTTTATTTTGATCAAACTTCTCAGGTATCTGTAAACTGGGCATGGCCCACCTTGGCTCAGCGCCTGTGACTGCTATATCATTTGCAGATATATTGATGGATAGCCATCCTATATTTTTGACCGCACCGGATATAGGATCTGGATGTGCTACCAGATATTCATCCTTGAACTTCAATACAGCAGCGTCTTCTCCATACGATGGTCCTACTACCACTCTATCGTCTTTTATCTCTTTATCAAAAAATAGGTGTGACATCATCGACTGATCTAACTTCGGCATCGTATCACATCGTGATAGGTATGTTCTCCATCTCCTTCTGCACTCTTTCTGCCATAGTGTTAGCTCCACTGCCAGAGAATGAGAGTATCGCCTTTCGATAGTTCTTGGCTACGCCCTGTTTATTTTCCACTTTCTCCTGTAATTTGGCCATCGAAAAGTAAGTAAGACCCAGATAATAAGATGATCCTAATTTTTGATAAATTGTGATGGCCTTGTTTAGATTGTTTTCAGCCTTTTCCTCATCACCCATGTTCATGTATGCTTTACCCAACAAAGTATGAGAGTAAGCTAACTCTTCATCTTTATCCAACTCAGATAATATCTCATTCGATTCCTCAGCACTTTCGACTGCCTTCTGATATTCTCCACTATCTATGTAGCATTCCGCTAAAGTCAACAATGCTGAGGCCTTAATATGTTCGTAACCAAACCTTTCTGATATCTCTATAGCCTCTTCAAGGAAATCTTCTGCATCTTTTAACTCTCGCATGACTTTAAAGAGTGCTCCTATCTCTCTGAGTCCACCTACTCTCTGGTAAGTCTCATCTATGTTATTCCAGTACTCCAATCCATCCTGGAAGTACTTCAAAGCCTTCTTCCAATTGCCGTTCCCTTTCTCTAATTTGGCTAGGATAAGGTAGGCTGAAGTTAGATATGAATATTCATCCTGGCTTTTGAGCAGATCGATGGCTTTCAACAGGTGATCACGTGATTCATCGTACTTAGCGATCTTACTATATATCTCGCCTATCCTTAGATTAGAGATGCCCAGGTAGCCTTTCCTATCGTCGTCATCCAGTGCATCAACCATCTCATCAGTTTTCTTATAATGCTCGATAGCTTCTTCGAATTCATCGCTTTTTTCCTTCACCATGGCTATGCCATGATTTGCTTCCGTCTTGACCGATGGATCAACATCATCGATCTCCATGACCTCTTCATAGCAGGACACTGCTTCGGAAAGATCACCGTTAACTCTGTGAGCTTCACCTTCGTAGAATTTGATATCCACTTCTATCTCGTCATATTCCTCCAAACCTTTCACTATATCTATAACGTCCAGCAGAGAAGAACTATAGCCGCTTGATATCAAAAATGAAGCATGTTTATTCAGCAACTCTGAGAACCATCCCACATCTCTCACTCTAGCTACGTGATACATGTCTTCGATTATCTTCCTTTCCTTTTTCGAAGGTATCCTCGAATAATATCTTGCAGCTAATTCATGACCAGATATTTTAGTATCGAGGGACATCCTGTCGTAAATATAATGTTTGATGACTTCATGCAAGATCGGTCTACCATCGACTGTACGGTCAAGAAGTGGAGTGCTCATAAGGGTGTTTAGAAGATTTTTGTTCACATTCTTCAACTTGTAGACTTCTTTGGTATCTATCGGTTCTCTAAACAGTGATATATACTCTAGAACTACATATTCTTCTGGAGTCAGATTAGTATCTACGATCTTCTTTATCATCTCCTCCTTATCTTCATCGTATATATCGTACTCGTTTTTTAGAGAATCGAACAAGTTATCCGGGTTCTTGTTGAAACCCAGTTTTATCTCTTCAGACCTTCCTTCATAGTTATCGGTCTCAGGTTTTTCCTCGCTTGAAAATACGATCTTTATATCATCGATACATAACAGTTTATCCATTATGGTGTGTATCAACTCTTCCAGTTTTTCATTCTTATGAACATCATCTATAATGAAAACTGAAGGATGTGATCTGATATCTTTTTTCAGATCAGCCAAAGCCTGTTCTTTCTCTACTACCTTTGAGGCCTCTAAGTACGAGGATAATCTATGTTCTCCCAATTTCTTCAAGAATGAAGATATGTCATCCCACAGATAGAATTCAGAATGCCATTCTTTGGTTCTGAAATAGAATACATTCGATCTATCCTCTATTTCATCGATAAATCTACTCAAAAATTTGGTCTTTCCAGCTCCTTCTGGACCATATATGTACATGACATCTTTTTCAGAGCCGTACCAATCCATGATCTCCTGAAAACCTATCGGTTCTTCTTTTGGAGCTACTACCAACTCTTCACCATAATAATAAAACGATTCTCCTTCTCTTTCTAAACTATGCTCAAAGGTGCCTTCAGAAGATTTTTTGATGATATCTATAACAGAGAAGTTAGTCTTTAGATAGGTGTTGATCTGACCGATCTTTATCTCTTTCTCCTCACCATCTATATTGACCTTGATCGGAGTATTTTTCATCTCTTCCTTGATCTTCTCAGCCTTTTCAACCCCATCTTCGGTAAGATAATATGCCTTCCTTTTCTGCTTCTTACCCTTTATCCTGTGAGTCTCATCATAAAGCAGTCCTTCCTTCACAAGATTCCTAACAGCATAAGAAACGGTATTTTGTCTTAAGCCAACACTCTCTGCAATACCTTCCTGTGTGATCTCAACAGGTTGAGTATAAGTATTTTCAATTCCGTAATAACTTAAAATATGTACCAAAACCTTGTCCTTCGCTGTGAATTTTTTAACCATGGTAAATCATATTACATCGTTGTGATATATGAAACTTTTTGATATATGAGCATAGTATTTATTTATAACTAGGTGGTAATATGTAGTTTTAAGATTTAAAAAATCAAACCCGAATTTTTTCTTTATTTTTTTAAAATATTTTACGGAAATAGGTCCTAGGTCGATATAGGTCTATCTTCCATCATATTCTCGACCTTCTTGGCCATCTCATCCGCTCCGCTGCCAGAGAAAGAAAGTATCGCTTTCCTGTAGTTCTCTTCAGCCGCTCTTTCGTCTTCTTTAAGTTCCTGCAGCTTTGCGTTCGATATGTAAACTAATCCTAGATGATATGAGGCACCGAGATTCTGATATATCGAAATCGATCTTCCGAGATAATTCTCGGCTTCTTTGTACTTATCTAACTCCATGTATGCCTTTCCGAGTATAGCATTCGCAAAGGCCAACTCTTCCTTATTCTCTATGTTCTCCAGGATCTCTTTAGCTTCTTCAGCTGTCTGTACCGCATTACCGTAATCCTCATTTTCCATATGACACTCGGCCAAAGATAAAAGGGCTGATGATTTGATCTTCCAATAACCAAACGTATCTGAAGCTTCGATCGCTTTATTGAGATATTCCTGCGCATTGTTCAGTTCCCGCAGGATCTTATACAGTGCTCCTATCCTCTCAAGACCTTCTATCCTGTTGTAAGTCTCATCTATCTGACTCCAGTAATTGAGTCCCATCTTGAAGGGCTCTAGAGCCTTGGCAAGCTCTCCTTTCTCCTTTTCTACCTGTGCCAGTATGAAGTAAGAAGAGGACAGTAGATTGTGATCTTCTTCTTTCAAAAGGATATCGATTGCATTTTGAAGATATTCTTTCGCCTTCTTATAGTCTTCTTTTTTACTCCATATCTCACCCAACCGAACATAAGATATCCCCAACAGATCTCTTTTTTCCCCATAATCTTCTAAATCAGTTATCAATGATTCAGTACTTCTAAATTGATCGATGGCCTCATCGAAACATTCCTTCAATTCTTTTATCGTACCCAACTTGAGGTGAGCTTTTGCCTTCAATATATCATCATCAGATTCGTTTATTATACGCTCAAATAATTTTTTGGATGTCTCATAATTACTCATCAGCCTACTTGTTTCAGCCTCAAAATAATCTATAACAAAGCTATCTTCAAAGGCCTCGTAGAATCTAGCCGACCTTATCAGCATGAACAGTGGTCTGCTGAAACCGTTTTCTATTATATCTGATCCATGTTCTTCCAGCGTTTCTAAGAAACGTTCTTGGTCGAGGGTATTCAAGGTGTGGTAAAGTTCTTCTATTTTAGTGATCGGCCCTTTACCCTTTCTGCGTGAATAGTAATCTGCTGCCATGTTATGAAAGGCCTTCTTGTTGTAATCAGACATCATGTCGACGGTTTTCTTCCTCACCAGTTCAGGTACGAAAAGCTTTTTCTCGTATGTCTTCTTCAAAAAAGGAGTATCTAAAAGGTTATTGAGTAAAGAGTTGTTTATCGGTTCTAAATTCTCGATCTCCTCTTTTATTATATCTTCTCTAAATATCGACACATATCCAAGAGCTAAAAATTCCTCAACAGTGATCTTCTTGTTGAAAACATCCTCTAAGACTTCATCATCCTCACCATCAACCAAATAAAAATTCTTCAAATTCGAGATCAGGTCCCTGGTGGATTTTTGCTCGGTCAGTATAAATTCTGTAGGTTCTATCTCATCCGGGAAATCTAAGTCGAAACCAGAATTCAAAGAGATCATCATCCTTACGTTCTGATTATCTTGAAGGTAATTCAGAGAAGTCTTGATAAACCGCCAAAGACCGGGATTGCTGTGCATACCTTCGAATATCAAAAGCACTTCAGCTTCCTCAAGATCTCTTTTTATGTTTTCATGGGCCTCGGGTTCTTTGATATAATCCGTTGCTTTCAAGTATGAAGACAACCTGTGTTTACCTGTATTTTCAAGGAAATCAGATAGATCTTTTAGAAAGTATTCAGATGTCTGCCAGTACCTGATCTTATAATAGAAAACGTTCACAGCATCAGTAAATTTTTCAGTGAAGGCACTGATGTAATCGTTCCTACCGATACCTTCTTTACCTTTGAACAAGAGGAACTGATCATCCGACTTCCACCAATTCTTCAATTCCTTCGGTATCTCTATAGATTCTTCCCTCAGATCAGATAGTTTATCAATATGACTGTACTTAGGATTCTTCTTTTCTTCAAGGTCCATCTCCAGTCTTCCGTGGTTGACGTTCTTTACCAGGTCCAAGATGTGGATATTTGTATCGAAGTAGGCATTGATATCACCTAGTTTCATCTCCTTCTCGTCGTCGTCAACTTCTATCTTAACGGTAGTGTTGGTCATCTCTCTTTTTATATCTTCAGCCTTCTCTGCCCCTTTTTCGGTGAGAAAATATGCTTTTCTCCTCTGCTTCTTTCCCTCTATCCTATGTGATTCTTCTATCAACAGGTCATTATCGACCATCTTTCTGAGAGAATAGGACAATGTGTTCTGTTTCAAGCCTAACTTGTTAGCCAATCCACCTTGAGTCACTTCAACTGGCTGTGTAAATTTTTCCTGGTTACCAAAATAATCCAGCAGTTGAACGAGCACTTTGTCCTTGGATTTGAAGTTCCGAGTCATACTTAATAGTCTTTATGTTTCAATCTCATATAAGAAAATTTTTATTGCCAATCAAAGGTAATATAACATATTAAGAAGACGTTTTTCTGGTAAAATTTATTAATCTGATGAACTCTTGGACAATCGATATATTTGAAGAAGAAGGCAAGACAGATCGCAGAAAAACTACTATCTCATGATAAAATAAAGATAATATCTCACATAGATGCTGATGGTATCACTTCAGGCAGTATAGCTTACAAAGCTCTGATGAGAAGAGGGAAGGATGTAGATATAGATTTTATAAAACAGTTGGAGAAGAGTAATATCGAGAAGATAAAGGAAGAGGATCCAGAGCTTGTCTGGTTCACTGACCTAGGCAGCGGACAGATACCTTTCTTGAACGGTATCGACTGCGTGATAACGGATCATCACGAACCTGCTGGTGATGTTGATGAACTTCCGAAAGAAGATAGGGGAAATATCCTGAATTATACTGATTCCAACATACTCGAGTTGAATCCTCACAGGTACGATATCGACGGTGCTAATGAACTCTGTGGTGCAGGAACCACATATCTGGTGGCCAAAGAATTAGGTGAGGGTGAAAACGAGAATGTTGACCTGAGTAAATTAGCGGTGATAGGAGCGATAGGTGACCTGCAGGCGACCAAAGAAGGGAAGCTCATAGGTGTAAACAGAGATATCTTGGAAGAGGGTGTTTCTGAAGGTATCATCGAGAAAAAAACTGATACATTGATGTATGGATTGGAGAGCCGTCCTCTCTCAAAGGTTCTGGAATACGCTAGCGATCCCATTTTACCTGGACTGACAGGTGACAACCCTGCCTGTGTCAATTTTCTGGTAGAGAATGATATATCCGTGAAAGAGAACGATGAATGGAGAAGATGGTACGAACTCGAGAAGAGTGAGAAAAGGACCATCTTATCGGACCTTGCTAAAAGGATGCTGAACAGGGGATATCCACCATCTTATGTTGATGAATTGATCGGTGAGGTGTACATGTTCCCCGATGAGGAACGTGGCACTATGCTGCATGAGGCTAAGGAATTTTCAACACTTTTAAACTCATGTGGAAGGTACGGTAAGGGAAGGATTGGACTGGAAGTCTGTTTGGGAGATAGAGATGAATATCTTGAGAAGGCGAAAGATCTCTTGAAGGGACATCAGAAGGTACTGGTCGATTGTATGAAATACGTCGAATCTGTTGGAGTGGAAGAGAAAGATCATATCCAATTCTTCCACGGTAGAGACATGGTCCCTGATACCGTCGTGGGTACGGTGGCTGGTATGGTACTTGGTTCTGGGGATGTGGACAGAACTCTACCTATAATCGCCTTTGCTGATTCAGAAGAGAAGGGGACGAAAGTATCCTCAAGAGGTACAAAAAGATTGGTAGAGAAAGGTTTGGATCTCTCTGAGATAATGTCCAAATGCTCTAAGGAAGTCGGTGGAGAAGGGGGCGGTCATGATATAGCAGCAGGTGCCTACATACCAGAGGATAAAGAAGATGAATTTATCTCAAAGGTAGAAGACATGGTAAAAGATCAACTCCATTGAACACACTTCGTTTTTCATGTAATATCTTGATGGTATGAAAATTCAACTCCTTTTCATGAGTATATCCATGAAGTTGACGAGATGCTTCGATAGAGAAGGATTCTCAGTATAACCACAGGCTTCGAACCCTGGAGATGCAAGTAAGGCTCTTTTTCCATCGCTGATCATATCCGTAGCTATCAATCTATCTCTTCTTTCAACTTCAGCCCCATCTATGACCCTTTCGCCGGGTGATGTTATTATCGTGATATCCACATCTCTTTTCTTTGCAGATATGAACTCATTTTCGAGGTTATCCATCATCTCTGAAAATCGAGGTGAAGAGATCATTATATCTTCCTGCGTCTTCTTCAATATCTCTCCTATCTTGTCTAGAACTTTTTCTTTCCCATTTATCGTGTAGATCAACTGTGGTTCTCCCTTTTCTGAAAGAACTTCGTATATCGTGTTCAATCTTCCGAATAGATCATCTATCTCCCTTGAAAGCCTGCTTTTGACCTCTAAAGGTTCTGCTGGTCGGTAAACTCTAGGTCTTCCCTCTGTGATAACAACATATCCTATCTCATGCAGCGAATCGAGTGCTTTGTATACGGAAGTTCTAGGTAATCCTGATGTCGATGCGATTGTATCAGCATCCGCTACACCATGAGCTACCAAAGCAGTGTAAGTTCTGGCCTGATATTCGGTGAATCCGAAATTTTGAAGGCCATCAACTATATGTTCATATTCGTCTTTCAACTCATCTATATCGGTGGTTTCTTCCATAGTGATTAGTTCTAATCGCTACAAAATATTTAAGTGTTCGTTAATCTACACATTAAGAGATAATATGGTAATTAAGGAGTCCTCATTAGAAAAGGGTCTACCTAAATCAACTAAATCATTATGCCCTGAATGTCAAAAGATCATAGATGCAAAAGTAGTAGAAAGGGATGGAAAGGCTGTGATGATTAAGGAGTGCCCAGAACATGGTAAATTTGAAAGTATATATTGGTCAGACGCGGAGATGTTCAAAGAAGCGGAAAAATGGGCCTACGACGGAGTAGGAGTCGATAATCCATTGATAGAGAATGCAGATTCGTGTCCAGATAACTGTGGATTATGTAATCTTCACAAAAGTCACACCTGTTTGGCGAATATCGATTTAACTAACAGATGTAACATGAGCTGTCCGATATGTTTCGCTCATGCCGGTGAAGCCGGGTACGTTTACGAACCTGACCTGGATCAAGTAAAAGAGATGCTGAAAAATCTGAGAGAAGAAAAACCGGTACCAACACCAGCGATCCAATTCTCTGGTGGAGAACCTACTGTTTATCCTAAATTTTTCGAAGCCATCGAAGCAGCGTCGGAGATGGGATTTTCTCAAATCCAGGTGGCGACAAATGGTATCAAGTTAGCGAATGACGAAGATTACGCTCAGAAATGCGTGGATGCCGGTCTTCATACGGTTTATTTACAGTTCGATGGACTGAAAGAAGAGAACTACATACAGGCAAGAGGAAGACCTATGCTGGATGTGAAGAAAAAAGTAATAGAGAACTGCAGAAAGACAGAACCAAGACCTCTTGCTACAGTTTTGGTCCCCACTATACTGAAAGGCGTGAACGATGATCAGGTAGGAGAGATACTGAAGTTCGCTATTGAAAACCACGACGTGATCAGAGGAGTGAACTATCAACCGGTCGCATTTACAGGAAGGATATCTAAAGAAAAGAGAAGAGAACAGAGGTACACTTTACCCGATATGGCTAAAGGTCTTGAAGAACAGACCGATTTCCTAACGAAAGATGATTTCTATCCAGTTCCGTTCGTTACACCGATCTCACAGATGGTATCCGTGGTCAAAAATGAACCTCAGGTCGCTTTCACATCACATCCCCACTGTGGTCTAGCATCATACGTGGTCATCGGTGATGATGGACATGTGAGTCCTATCACTGACTATGTAGATGTTGAAGGATTGATGAAAGAAGCGAAGAACAAATCCGATGAATGGAATTCATTCTTCACCAAATCTGCTATCAAGTTGGGCAGTAAATTGAAGACAGAGAAAGGAAAGAGAAAAAGCATGATAAAGAATTTCCAGAAATACTTCGGTAAATACTTGAAGGACAAAGAACTACCGGGAGGACTGACTATCGGAGAGATCATGCAGGATATGCTTGAAAGAGGAGATAAAAAGTCAGTGGGCGAGTTCGCCTGGAGAACGATGTTCGTTGGAGGTATGCACTTCCAGGACAACTATAACTATGACGTCGAAAGGGTGAAAAGATGCGTTATACATTACGCAACTCCTGATGGCAGGATAATTCCGTTCTGTGCTTATAACGGAGGACCTACTTATAGAGATGAAGTTGAAAAGAAATTCTCCGTACCTCTCGACGAGTGGAGGGAAAGGAATGAAGCCTGAGGTAAATTATGACAAATGCATGCATTGTGGAGCTTGTGTGGGCACGTGTCCAGCGAATGCGATCTTTTTGAAAGAGACGATGCTGGAGATAAACGATGATTGTACTGAATGTGGATTGTGTGTGGATATATGTCCCGTTCAGGCATTAGAGATGAGGTGATCAGAGATGAGTAGGATTTCATTTGCAGATATAGAAGACGGCGATGTGTTGGAATACGATGTTGTAGTCGTCGGCGGTGGTCCAGTTGGGAGTACCGTGGCTAGATTCGCTGCTAAGAACGGTGTCGAGAAAGTTCTGGTCATCGAGAAAAGACAGGAGATAGGTTCACCGGTCAGATGTGCTGAAGGTATCTCTGTGTCGTGGTTCGATGATCTTGGGATGGAAGAAAAAGAAAATTTCACCGCTAGAAGGATGATAGGAGCTAAGATATACTCTCCATCCGGAAATATGTTCAAGATAGGCGCTGAGATGGCCGGCGACGAAGTCGGTATCGTTGTAGAGAGAGATATCTTTGATAAAGAGATGGCTGTACTTGCAGGTAAGGAAGGAGCCGACTTCATGGTGAAAACAGCAGTTACTGATGTTATCAAAGATGATGGAAAAATAATGGGTGTTGAAGCTGAAAGGATGAGCAAGAAGTTCGAAGTTCACGCTGATCTGGTCGTCGGTGCAGATGGATTCGAGTCTCAGGTCGGCAGATGGGCTGGCATGTACGGTGCTGTAGATCCAAAGGATATCATGACCTGCTTCCAGTACAGGATGACAAACATAGA
>CAYSTL010000031.1:0-15552 GCA_964433785.1 uncultured Thermoplasmata archaeon | reverse complement strand
ATGAAAAATGCATAGTTAGAATTACGTTAGTAATTCTGACAAATGCCACTTTTTACGAATTTTTTGAGTAAAAAGTGAGTAAGTATGATTAAGTTGTTGAGCAACTAGATTTTACGAACGTAGTGAATGAAAAATGCATAGTTAGAATTACGTTAGTAATTCTGACAAATGCCACTTTTTACGAATTTTTTGAGTAAAAAGTGAGTAAGTATGATTAAGTTGTTGAGCAACTAGATTTTACGAACGTAGTGAATGAAAAATGCATAGTTAGAATTACGTTAGTAATTCTGACAAATGCCACTTTTTATTTTCACAACTTTACTGTACCAGGCATCTTTGGGAACAGTAACGTATCTTTTATATCGTCTAAACCACACACATATCTTGTTAGACGTTCTAGACCTATTCCAAAACCTGCTGATTGAGGGAGTCCTTTTTCAGCGTACTCTAGATACATACCGAAATCTTCTAGATCTAGTTCCTGTTCTTCGATCCTTTTCTTGATCTTCTCGGGCACACACTCTCTCTCGCCGCCCGATAAAGCCTCTCCGAACCCTTCAGGATATATCAGATCCATATCTCTCAATATACCTGGTCTTTTTGGATCTTCTCTATCGTAGAATTCTCTATCCTCGGATGGGATGTCTATCAGCCAGAAAGGTTCCTCATTCTCCTGTGAAAGAACCTCTTCGAAGATCCTACCATATTTGTTGTAGGCATGATGGTATTTTATCCTCTCAAAAGGTGTCTCTGGTATCGTGATATCTCTTCCAAAGTATTCGAGTTCATCTTTACAATCTTTCTTCACTTCAGATAATGTGTGAACTAGTAGACCTTCACCTAATTCTAACATATCTTCCCTAGAAGCGTCCAATACTTCTAGGTCCAACTGAGTGAATTCGACTAGATGCTTTCCTGTATCGGCTAACTCTATTGGTTCTAATCTAACATTAGGGGAGAAAACGAATATCTTTTCTAAGGATAGGAGAGATATCTGTTTGTGTAAGATCATGCTTCTGGTCAATTGATATCTACCTTCGTAATAATCAAAATCTGCCTTACCGGTTGCATGATATAGTGGATCAGTCTCAGGAGATATGATGACTGGAGATATCTCAGTAAAACCCTGTTTCCGGAGATAATCTCCCATAGCATGTCTGATTTTACTCTTTATCCTTACTGCGTTCTTGAGTGATTCATCACTATATCTTTCATAATCTCCAGTTTTCATCTTCTCACCTATGATGTAAAAGGAAATTGCCTTCTTTATTATTTAGTAGTTTCTAACTATGATAGTCATCGTGTTAGTGATAAAATATTTAAATAACGATAACAGAACAAAACTCCACCTATCCGTGAAACATTGGATTTATATCTAAAGAGTTATTTCTGAACTACTATGAAACAGATACTCATCGGTGTAGCATGGCCATATGCAAATGGACCAATCCATATAGGTCAGGTAGGAGGATGTTATCTTCCCCCGGATATATTCAGAAGATACCATAAGATGAAGAGAGATGAAGTATTGATGGTATCCGGGTCCGATCAACACGGTACTCCAGTGACAGTTACCGCTGAAGAAGAAGGGATGACTCCAAAAGAAGTTGCAGAGAAATATCATAGAATAAATAGCAAGGCTTTAGAAGATTTAGGCGTTGAATTTACTCTTTTTACCTATACGATGCATCCCACCCACAAAAGGGTAGCCAAAGACATGTTTAAGACGCTTTACGAGAAGGGCTACATCTACAAAGATACTATGGAAACGTTCTACTGTTCTCACTGTGATAAATTCCTTCCGGATAGATACGTGTTGGGAACCTGTCCGAAGTGTGGAGCAGAAGACATAAGAGGAGACCAGTGTGATGAATGCGGAGTACTTCTAGATCCACAGGATCTTATAGATCCACGGTGTAAATACTGCGGTGGAACTCCAGAATTGAAAGAGAGTGAACACTTCTTCTTGAAGTTATCTGCGTTCCAGGAAAAACTTGAGGATTACATATCGGATAAGGATTTCTGGAAGCAGCACGTACTAAACTTCACCAGAGGTTGGCTCGATGAAGGTCTAGAAGACAGACCGATATCTAGAGATATGAAATGGGGGATATCCGTTCCAATAGAAGGCTATGAAGACAAGAAAATATACGTTTGGTTCGAGGCGGTAATAGGATATCTTTCAACTGCCATACAGTGGGCAGAGAGAAATGAAAAGGATTGGGAAAAATTCTGGAAGAACCCAGATGCGGAACATTACTATTTCTTAGCTAAGGATAATATCCCATTCCATACGATAATCTGGCCTGCGATGTTGATGGGTTATGATGAGGACTTGAATCTTCCATATAACGTTCCTGCGAATGAATACATGCTTTTGAAAGGTAAGCAGTTCTCTACTAGTCGAGGTAATGTTATAACCTTAACAGATATCTTGAAAGAATTCGATTCTGATGCTATCCGGTATTACATCACCAGAGTTATGCCTGAGCTGAAAGATACTAACTTTACCTGGGAAGAATTTGCTGAAAAGAACAATTCCGAATTAGTTGGGAATCTTGGTAACTTCGTACATAGGGTCTTATCTTTCACATATTCTAATTACGGGCATGTACCCGAAGCTGGAGAGCTTACAGATAGGGATGAAGAGATACTGGATACTATAGATAAAAAAGTAGAGAAGGTTGGTAAGTTCATCTCTAAAACCAAGTTCAAAGAAGGTCTTAGAGTCCTTTTAGAGCTTTCTAGAGAAGGAAACAGATACTTCAATGACCAGGAACCATGGTCGGTTATCAAAGAGAACGAAGAAAGATGTAAAACTATACTGAACATCTCTTTGAGGATAGTTAAAGCAGTTGCGATAGCGGGAGCACCTTATCTACCACACAGTATGGATACACTGTGGGATTACCTAAATCAGAAAGATTCAGTGCACGAACAATCCTGGGACGAACACAAGGTAGGTATAGAGGAAGGTACCGAATTGAAAGAACCAAAACCTCTTTACAAGACTATAGATTTTGAGGATATAAAAGCAAGGTCTGATATTATGGATTCACTGAGTGAGTTAGATTTAAGGATAGGAAAGATAACAGAAGTCAAAGAGCATCCGAACGCTGATAAGCTGTACATCACTAGAGTAGATATCGGGGATGAAGAGAGAACATTGGTCGCTGGTTTAAAGCCATACTATGAAAAAGAAGAGATGGAAGGAAAGAAGATAGCTGTAGTCGCCAATCTAGCACCTGCAAAACTGAGAGGTATCAAATCAGAAGGTATGATGCTGGCTGCCCAGGAAGGTGAAACAGTTTCTTTACTAGCTCCAGAAGGAGAAGTCGGCAATGTTCTCAAAGATACTACAAAGGGTGCAGAGGAGATATCTTTCAATGATTTCCAGGATTACGAGTTCAAGATAGCTCAATGGAACGATGGTAAGATAGATGCTGGTGGATCTCTTGATCCTGTAAGTTCTGAAGAATTCGAAGGATTAGCTGCGGTTCTGGTGAAAGATGAAAAGGCCTACGTCTTGAAAGATGAAGAAGGTGCAGTAGGTCTAGATAAAGAGGTCTCTCCAGGCAGTGAAGTGATGTGAATTAAAAACGGTGGTAATCATGGATGTTGAGATAATAGAAAATGATCCTATCAGGTTATTGGGTATGGAATATTACGGATTCATTGAAAATGTGGAAGGCGAAGATAATGAGATAAATGATCTCTGGGGCAGATTTTCCGATTTCTGTAAACAGAATTGGGACCTGATAGAAGATAAGGTGATCAATGAAAAGTACTCATATGAGATGCATATATGGAAGGAAGAAGCTTTCAAAGAAAGTGGAGCTTTCAGAACGTTCATCGGTGTAGATGTGGAAGATTTTGAGTACATACCTATCGACCTGACTGCTAAAGTGATTCCTGCTAGTACATATGTAAATTTTAAACTGGAAGGTCAAGAGATTAATGAATGGGAAGATATAGTGTATAATCAGTGGCTACCCGATTCAGATTACTATTTAAGGATGGTCAACGGTTACCTTTTCGACTACCAAAGGTACGATGAGACGGAATTCAAAGGAATAGAGGATCTAGAGGACTCAAAATTAGATGTTTATGTGCCGATCTTTAAAGAATAAAACTACACTTAAGAAATCTCTATAATAGTAATAAAAAGTGGCTCCTTCATTTTTTATTAATATTGTCAGGATTTGGGGAATCGAGAACAATATTTTATTTGAAGGAGCCACCTTTGACCACCATATTTTTTGTCTGACAGATTTTTTTGATCATAGTGCTAATATATTCCTAGTAGAGTCTTATCGTTCTCTTTTCTTTGGTCCATAACTTTGCAGGCTTCGTTATTCTTAGATTTGCTTAAATCCCGCCTAAGTTGAGCTTATTTTCGTCAGGTTACTAGTTCCTCAATTTCTTTATGTTTATTTAAACATATCGGTTTATGTTGATATTTTTATGAAATTTTTTTGTCAGACAAAAACCCTTTTCAAGGGTTAAATATCGCTTCTTTTAGGTAAATAAACACTCAAAACCTCTGATTATTAGCGAAATATATTTATATTAATAGGTTATTTAGATTCTGGGGTAAGATATGACGTATGTCATCCGAAAGATGTCATATTTTTCGGATAAAGCAAGGTTGAGTCCTTGTATAGCGTCATAATAACTCTGTAATAGAAGGTGGATAAAATATGAGCATGGAAAAAATTAGCGTTTCCAAAGCAAAGGAAATCGCTGACGAAAAAGGACTAAAACCAGGACAAGTAAGCGGCACAAATGGTATTCAATTTACAAAAGGTAATAATGACAGGATCAAGGTTATCTCCTGGGATGATTTTGAGGACAAACTCGAAAAACGAAATCTAGCAGTCTACGAATCAGGCGGCTGGATGAAGATAATGAAAGAGGACTAAGTAAAAACTTAGTCCTTCTTTTTTATATTTTTAATTCCTGTTTTTTTGATAAGAATACTTTTTAACCTGTTTGTTTTAGTGTTTTTAGATGATCGAGATTACTGAAAGATGGGGTCTCTCCAAGAAAGGTTATTGGGAACTTGAAGATGACCGAATAGATATCCCAAATATCTTTTACCTAAAGGGAGAAGGTTTTGATCAACCAGATTTTGCTGAAGTGACCATATCAGAATCAAGAGATTCAACACTCAACATACCTTCATCGATTTTCGAATCTAATGAAGGTCCAAATTCGGTACCTTCAAGTTTTGGTTATCCTGAGGAGATCGATGATGATTACATTAGAGCTAAAGGTGGTACAGATAAGATCCAGGTGATATTTGATCAGGAACCTGATCCAGAAGCTGAGCTGTATGTCTTAGGAAATTCACCACAGTTGCTTGGAAGGGCACCGTCCTTGTTCGACAAGATAATCGAACTCAGAAAAAAGATCCACTATCATAAACTGATCTACACTCCAGGTATTGCTCAGCCAAACAATATCGCTTTATTGGCCTATCTAGGAGTAGATCTTTTCGATTCGACTTTTATAGAATACATGGATAACGTTGAGTTAACAGATTGGATGGGTTTTCCTGGAGATCAGAAAAGAAGTTATCGAAATCTTCATGATGAGTTGAGTCTTCTTAGGAAAGCTATAGAGAAAAAAGGTGTGAGAGAACTAGTCGAAAGCAGAGTGAGGTCCGAGCCATGGATGGTAGAAGTATTAAGAAGAGCGGATAAGGAATATGGTCTGTTTAAAAACAAGGTTCCAGTAACTGGAGATAGAATAAACGTGACCACTCGTGAAGGTCTTAACAGACCCGACATCAAGAGGTTCAGAGATAGGATAAAAAATAGATACAGACCACCTGAAAGAGATGTACTTCTCCTTTTACCATGTTCAGCTTATAAGCCTTATTTCCAATCACGGACCCATAAGAGGATCAGAGAGGCTACGAGCAGTGCTGATTGGACTAGAATTCATGACCTGATGCTCACATCGCCGTTAGGAGCAGTTCCTAGGGAGATAGAGCAGTTCTATCCGGCTCAACAGTACGACATCCCGGTTTCACATGAATGGTTCTCGGATGAAAAGAAAATGATAATCGAACTGTTAAATTCTGTGATTGAGAAAGGGAAATACAAACATATAATCAGTCATCTGCCAAGTGATATGGAATTTGTTCTCGAGGAAGTAGATGCGGTAGATACGACCGAAGGAGACCATCCTACAGATGAGCGATCCATAGAAAGATTGAAAGATACCTTGAAAGAATACTGTGGAGAGGGAAGAGGAAATAGGAGTGAATTTCTTAAAGAAAATCTACGTTCATTCTCACGATTCCAATTCGGTGAGAAGGGTGAAAAGCTTGTAGAAGGTGCGTACATAAGAGGAAGATATCCAGATTACAAGATAATGGATGACCAGCATCAGAGAGGTATGTTAGTCTCTAAAAGGGGACTGATATCTTTGACACTACATGGTGCGGAGATTTTGCAGAAAGAAGGAATTTTACAGGCCGAGATAGATGATTTTCAGCCAAAAGGCAGTGTTTTCGCTGTAGGCGTAAAAGATGCTGATCCACGTATCGCCCCAGAAGATGAAGTCATAGTGGTTCATGACGGTGACTTGAGAGGAGTAGGCCCTGCGACCATGTCTGGTGAGGAGATGAAAGAAGCTGAGGCTGGAGAAGCGGTCAGATTAAGGCATCATGCTTAGACGTTCTTGTAATCAGGGTGTTTTTCCAGAATCATACCTTCGATCTTAAGCGGTTGTAGATGATTGGCTAGTTTTACTGCATCGTTCAATTTCCTTTCGTGTTCTGCATAGATCGTGTATAAAGGTTCATCTATGCAGACTTTGTCTCCCTTCTTTTTGTGCAATATGAGCCCGGCTCCTTTGTTATGTGGTGCTCCAGCAGTTCTGACTATCTGTATTATATCATGATTGTTTATACTGTCCACATAACCCTCACGGTTAGAAGTGACTTCTCTTTTATATTCCCCTATTGGGACATCATCAGATTTGATATCTGGATCTCCACTCTGGTGTTCTATTATCTCCTTCATCTTTTCAAGTGCTTTACCGTTTTCGAGCAGTTCTTTTGCCTTGTTCTTACCGTCTCTAAACCCGCCCTGTTCCAGAACCATTCCTGCTAAACTCGTTGATTTTTCTATAAGGCTCGAGGGAACTTCTTTACCTTCCAACGCCTCTAATGCCTCTTTAGCCTCTACAGCTGGCCCTACTGCATTTCCTACTGGCTGTCCACCGTAACTCAATGCACAGCTCACCTTGATACCGATCTCTTCACCTAAAGCGACAAAATCTCTTGCGTATTTTCTACCTAGATCCATACTTTCAACTTTAGTGTTCGGACCTACAGGGATGTCCATAACCAAATATTCAGCCCCAGCAGCTTTTTTCTTTGAAAGGACCGAAGCCATGACCTGAGGATACGGATCTATACGGAGTGGATATTCAGCTCGAATTATCATATCATCACTGGGTGCTAGGTTAACTGCACCGCCCCAAGCTATCGTGCCACCTATGTCTTCGGCTATATTCTTGATCTCATCCGTCGATAACGTGACATCACATAAAACTTCGAATATATCTGCAGTACCACCGGCACTAGATATCGCTCTAGAGCTCGTTTTTGGAATGATCAGATCAGCGGCAGCAACGATAGGTACGATCAGAAGTGTTATCTTGTTTCCAGGGACACCACCTATGCTGTGATGATCGAATATAGGATGCTTGTCAAATTCGATCACATCACCGGTTTTGTACATAGCTTCGATCAAGTCTCTCATCTCTCTATTGGTCATCCCCTGGGAATAGACTCCTGAGACGTATGCTGATAACTCGATATCAGATAATTTTTGCTCCACTATATCCTCGATTATCTCGTTCACCGCATGTGTCGATAATTCTTTCCCTTCTAATTTTTCCTTTATATGTTCTATCGATTCGGGTCTACCAGTTTGTACGGTTTCAAGCATATCTCCCTCTTTCACGTCCAATTTCTCGTAGACTTTGTGCAGCAAACCGATACAGCCTTCCTCGACCAGCGATTTAGACGTTTCGATGATGGCGGTTATCTTTTTATCATCTTTCGTAACTTTTACTCGGGATTGGCTTCTCAATCCCAACCTTTCAGCGTCCTTTTTATTCAAGACTACCACATAATCCCCAGCCTCGAGGTCTATCTTTTGTGCCTTTAGCTCCACGATATCACATCCATTTATCTAAGGCCTTTTTCAGTTCCTCATGACTTTCAGCATATTCTTCGATATCTATCCCTTTGTATGCGGAATCTACAGACTGTCTGAGTGCAGCAGCCCCTGCTCTAACGCCGTCAGGATGGCCAGCTACTCCACCGCCTGCCTGTATCTGTACATCTAGGCCACTCATCTTGACTAGCTCGGGAATCAAACCGGGATGTAGTCCTCCACTGGCAACGGGCATCATCCTTTTCAATCCGTGCATATCGTCCAACAACACTCTTTTTGAGTGCATCTCTTCTTCTACATCGGCATGCATCTTACCTATTCCATAAGTGCCAGTATGTAGTGCATCGCCTCCTGCCAGTCTAACGAGTTTAGCTATAACGGGCATCGAAATACCATGTTCTGGATTTTTAGTTATGGCTCCGTGCATGGCTCGGTGAACATGGATAGGTACACCAACGGACGAATCCTCTGCCAGGGCCTGCACTCCTGAAAAACCTACTGTCAGAACATCGACCATCAGCTGCCTCGCTCCATTCTCTATAGCTAGGTCAGCAGCTTCAAGGATATTGTGAGTCGTTGTACTGATGTTGTGAGCGTGGATCATCTTATGTCCTTCCTCTTCCAACAAGTCCAATTTCTCACTCACTTTGCTGACCCTTTCCTCTAAAGGACAGAAATCCTGATCGACTAAAGTTTCATCATCTTTTGAATTTGTCAAGCCACCTTTCCCAGCCTCATAGATATAATCAGAGAATTCATCTGGTGGAAGGCCTATCTTGGGTTTGACGATAGTGCCTATCAAAGGTTTTTCAGGTCTGTCCAGTGTGCCTCTCAATCCTTCTATTCCAAATTGTGGTCCCGGATAAAGATCAACTATATCAGACGGCAGTTCCAAGTCGACTAACCTTACTCCATCCAGTGAATCTAATCCAAAGAGGTTTCCAGCTATGATACTGAGTATCTGTGGTATTCCTCCGAATTCACCTGAAAAATCGATCTTAGGATATCCAATCCTTACTCTATTTCCTTCCGCATCAACTACTTTAGCACCATAATCTTCTAAGATCTCATCTGAAAGAGTGGTTGGCAGGGTCCACGTACCTGTAGATTCCTCTTCAGCAATCCTCTTTCCAGCGGTCTCGATATCAAGATCACTTTTAACAGTATATTCACATATCAAATATTTTTCAGGATCTAAATCTTCACCCAATGCAAGATAATCTATGGTCATTCTTCCATCTCCTTGATTATTTTATATGCATAAGAGGGGGATATAACTCCTTCCTCTGTAATTATAGAATCTATGTATTTTGAGGGAGTCGCATCAAAGACGGGATTACTTATATCAACACCTGGAAATTCATCAGGATCTACGATCTCACTTGGGTCTCTCTCTTCGATCTCGATAAGATCACCAAAGGCTGTTTCACTGGAGAACTTATACGTTTCCGCACAGACGCTTACAGGCACCCTGGCCTCATGAGCACAGAGAGCGACTTGAGAAGTACCTATCTTATTAATCACCGCTCCGTTAGAGGCTATAGTATCTGCACCGACATAGACCTTGTCTACGTCTTTCATATTGTACCTGACGGCTGAATCTACGATCAAAGTGACAGGTATTCCATGATCTGCCAGCTCTCTAACTGTGATATATCCCTGTCTTTTTGGCCTTGATTCTGTCGCTATCACTTTGATATCTTTACCTCCATCCCATGCATGCTTGATACATCCCAAGGCTATAGAACTGTTACAGTGTGTGAGTATAACGTCACCGTCACTGATCCTACCCCCACCATACTCAGCTATCTTTTCTCCTGCGGTGATTGATTTATTGATGAATTCATCGGCCCTACTCTTGATCATCATCTTTCTTTCATCCACATCTTTAGAGCTCCCTTTCAAAACATACCTTATAGCATTGTGAAGAGATACAGCTGTAGGTCTAGTTGATTTCAATCTTTCCTTCCCCTCTCTGATCAAATCTTTTAATTCTTCTATATCTTCACCATCATAAGATAAGACAGAATTTTTCAATCCCCATGCTGCAGCTCTTCCTATCTTAGCAGCACCCCGTATTTCCATGCTCTCGATCTTATCAGCTATTTCCTCTAAGCTCAGCTCCTCCATTATTTCTTCTGTCATAATATATTAATAGAAATACAATACTAGTTAAATTCTTTGTATCCTAGATATGTTTTAGGATCCTGCATAGATTTTTTTCTTCTATAATCACATCTGCAGCCTCTTTTACTCTAGCATCTGCAGGATCGAAAGCGATACCAAGACCTGCCTTCTCTAACATCGGGGCGTCTATGAAACTGTTACCCACTGCTATGCAGTTTTTATGTTGGATATCTAATTCATTCAGAAGTTCATTGAACACTGTACCTTTATCGTTCAGTTTTACTTGAAGGATACCTTCACCTGATAACCTACCGTCGATCTCCTCCACATCATTGGCTTTGATGATGTCAAAGTATTCTGAACCGATATCTTCCGCCAATGGTTTTAACCCTCCACTTATGATCGCAGTTTTATACCGCTTCTTGTTCAGTTCTTCCAGGCATTCACTGTATCCTTTCATAACAGGTACATCGGAGAGGATCGATCTTATATCGTTTTTATCTAATCCTTCGTCCTTGTTTCTCCACAGTTCTATGTCTCTTCTTATAAATTCTAGATCATCGATCTCTCCTTGAAGATACTTTTTAAGGGAGTGGTCATTGTTCACGTTAAAATGATTATGTACCCACACCCAAGAACTTTCAACGTCGACCAGAACTCCATCCATATCGAAGACAGCTAAATCAAACTCTTTATCCATCAAGATACTTTTCATCCCGCTTGTATTTTAGTCTTTTGTTAATCAATATTGATCTTTTATTTTATCCATCTCTTCCTTGAAATCTTGATATTTTTGGAAGGCTTTGGTTAATTCTCCGTCTCTCCTGGCATTCTTTACCTCTTTGATGGAAGACACAGCTTTAGATATATCGATCCCTTTTATCTTCGCCTCTCGTAATTCCTCTCTTGATTTTTTCAGGTCTGATTTCAATATCTCAGGGAGCTTGTCACCTAGGTTTGATCTAGCAGTTTCTAGATGTTTCTCAGCTTCCTCCCAATCACCCACATCCAATTCGTCTTTGGCTTCTTCTAATTCAGCTTCCGCATCTGAAACATCGAACTCAAGAATCTTTCCTTCGAATATCAGATCTTCAGTATTGGATATCTCTTCTTCTATCTTAGATATAGGCCCCATGGCATTTTGAGTTTTGTCCTTCGCCTTTTCCATCAGTTCATCGATATCCTCATATTGTCTTTTTTCTATCTTGTTTCTGATCTCCTCTATCAGATCTTCAGCCTCCTGTTTTGTTTCATCATCCCAGGCATCTTCCAGGTTCAATTCTAGTTCCATCAGTTTTTCTTCTATCTCTTCATCAATGGCATCATGGATTTTCTTATTTGCTTCTTCTAGTTCGCTTATGCATTCCTCCAAGTCCCCATCTTCACGTTTTTCTAAGGCTGATTTTTTGGTTTTGATAGGACCCTCTATATTTAAGTAAAGTTCGTTGGCCTTCTCTGTCAATCTATCGAATTCATCTTTCAGTTCTTCTATCTCTTCGTTCAGTTCAGCTCTTTTTTCCTTCTTTTCTTCTTTTTCAGCAGCTTCTTCGAGAGCGTTCTCTATCTCTTTTATCACGCTTTCAGTTTCCTCACGGCACCCCTCATAATCTCCCTCATCACCTAGTTTCTTTGCTTCTTTTAATCTGTTCAAGTATTCCTTGTGATCTATATCTTCTTCTTTTAATGTTTTTATTTTGGATCTTGCCTCATCGATGATCTCGCTGATTTCGAGTATCTTTTCTGATCTTTCATTACCTTCCTTCACCTTCTCGATACCCTTTTCAAAATCTCCTTCTTTCTTTGCCTTGACAGCGTCTTTAAAATAATCTTTAACTGAACGAACTGAAAGATTAGATTTTTTAACTTTGTTGTAGTTCTTTTTACCCTGTTTTATCAGATTATTCAATTCATCCGATAGTTCCTTCTCCTCTTCAGATTCTTCCTTCTCCACTTCTTCTTTGACTTCTTCTATCTCCTCTTCAGTACCTTCCAATACTTCTTTCATATCTTCAGTTACGTCTGTTAAGGTCTCGATAGACTGTTCATATTCACTTTCATCAGCCTTCGATTTACCTTCTTTCAATCTATCTAGATAAGGTTCATATGACATCTCTCTGTTTTTCATCTCTTTTATTTTCCCTTTACCTTCATCTATCAGGTCTATTATCTTTAGGACCTTTTCAGACCTTTCTATGACCTCTTCAGAGTTACTTATCCCGTCAGAAAAATTGTCATCCTTTTTGGCCGATACAGCATCTTTCATATACTCTTTGATATCAGAGATATCTATTCTTTTACCACGTACTTCACTAAGATGGGTCCTGGCATCCTCGATCTTTTTCTCTAGTTCATTTTTTATCTCTTCCTCTTCTTCGGTATGCTCAGATTTTAGCTCTTCAAGTTCATCTTTGAGTGCTTTAGCTTTTTTCAAGGATGATTTGTACTCTCCAACCTCTGCATCATCTATTATGACATCTAATCTTTTCTCAAAAGCTGTCGTATCCTTACCTTCAGATATCGCTTTTAGATGTTTTTCTGAAAGGTTGATCAAATCTATAATCTCTTTAATATCTTCGAGCTGGGTCTCAACAACGTCCAGTATCTCCAGGCCTTCCTCATATCTGGACTCTTCATAACTGTCGATAAGATCGTTCAAACCGTTGTTGAGATAGGTAAGATCTATTTCTGAACCCTTCAAGTCATCTAATTCAGATTCTACACGGTCGATCCCGATTTCCAATTCCTCCATCTTCTCTAAATCTTTTTCCTCTGTTTCAAAGATCGCTCCACAGTTAGGACACTTTGAATCATCTGCTGATACCACAGTTCCACATACTGGACACTCGAATTCAACTTCTTCCTCGACTTTTTCCTCTTCATATTCTGTAGTCGTTTTTTCAAGATGTTCTTCCATCTCTCCTTCAAGGACTTCTCCTTCCAGAAATGAATCACTGGCAGTTTCATCAGTCGATGACCCGATCGTTTTTATTTTATCAAGGATCTCTTCATCATCATCCTCTCCGATGATATATTCCATCACATCATCTAATGATTCGTCTTCACTCTCATCTTCTTTTTCGGTCAAACTAGCACCGCAAACCGGGCATTTTTTAGAATCTGCAGGGATCTCAGCGTCGCAGACCTCGCATATTATTTTCTCTTCTTCGGCCAAAGGGGTCACCTCTATATCTATGGAAAATAATAATGGGGGGTGAGAATATAAAGCTTTTACCTAAATATCATAGGATTAGACCGTTATCAAAAAAGTTTTAAGTGTTAACTTATCATCCCTGAAAGATGACCTTACCTACTGAATGTGAACATGGTGTACCAGAGATCGTTAAGAAAGCTTCAAAGAAGGAACCTGTATCAGCTAAAAAATTATCTTCTCTAATAAAGAAAGGCAAAGCAGTTATACCTTACAATCCAAAACATGAGCCAGTGCCTAAACCAATAGGAGAAGACTTGAAGATAAAAGTGAACGTAAATCTTGGCACTTCTAAAGATAAAAGTGATATAGATGAAGAGCTCGAGAAATTGGATATTGCTGAAAAGTATGGCGCAGATGCTGTGATGGACCTGAGTACAGGTGGGAACATAGATAAGATCAGAGAAATGATAATTGAAAGTACAGACCTTCCAGTCGGGACGGTACCGATCTATCAATGTGGTTTGACCAAAGCAAGAAAGAGTGCAGTAGTAGATATGACATCTGATGATATATTCAACAGCATAAGGAAACATGCTGAAGATGGTGTAGATTTTGTCACTGTTCACTGTGGTGTGACCAAGAAAGTCGTGGATAGTTTAAAAGAAAGCGGCAGGTTGACCAACGTCGTGAGCAGAGGTGGATCGTTTTTAACCGCATGGATACTTCACAATGAAGAGGAGAATCCACTTTATTCTGAATTCGATTATCTGTTAGAGATAGCTGAAGAGCATAATTTGACATTGAGTTTAGGTGATGGTTTCAGGCCAGGTTCTGTAGCTGATGCTACTGATAGGCCTCAGATACAGGAGCTGATCACGTTGGGAGAGCTGGTCAAAAAATCCAGAGAAGTCGGTGTTCAGGCAATGGTAGAGGGCCCGGGTCATGTACCGATGGATCAGGTGGAGACCAATGTAAAGATCGAGAAAGAGCTGTGCGATGGTGCTCCTTTCTATGTTTTAGGGCCTTTGGTGACCGATTTCGCCCCTGGTTACGATCATATAGCTGGAGCGATAGGCGGTGCTTTAGCAGCGTCCAAAGGCGCAGATTTTCTGTGTTATGTGACTCCAGCCGAACACTTAGGTTTACCCGATGTAGATGATGTTAGAGAAGGAGTCATCGCCTCCAAGATAGCTGCTCATGCTGCTGATATATCTAGAGGTATAGACAAAGGTGTGGATGAATCGATATCCAAGGCTAGACATGAACTGAATTGGGAAGATATGTTCGACAAAGTAGTAGATCCGGAAAAAGCTGAAAGATATAGGAAGGAAAAGAATCCATCGGAAGAGGACGCGTGTTCTATGTGCGGAGACGTGTGTGCGATAAAGATGGTAAACAAATACCTTAAATAATAGTAAAAACTACAAATATCAAATCTTAAATCCTAAATGGTGAAATGATATGGAGTTCAAAGTACTGGAAAGGACTGAAGACAAGCTCGAACTAAAAGTAAGAGATGCGGATGAAACTTTGATGTATCCTTTGATAGAACAGTTACTGCAGGATGAAAGGGTAACAGATGCTACTTATTCTGTAGAACACCAAGAGTTGGATGATCCAGTCTTGAAGATGGAAGTTAAAGAAGGAGAAGATCCTAAAGAGATATTGATAGAGGTAACCCGAGACTTCAAACAGATTTTTGAAGATATTTACGAAGATATATTCGGTGAAGAAGAGGAATAAAACACCTTAAGGTGGCAAATAGATGGAAAGTGAGGTGGGGTTGGAACTATTCTACACTGAAACCCCTGGAATCGGAGGTAAATTGAAGAAATATCCAGAGGATTTCAGAGTAGAAGAACGTATAGATTTGTTCGAGGAAACTGAAGGAGATTACACTATAGCTAAAGTTTGGTCACGAAATTGGGAGACCAACAGGTTAGTACGTAAATTTTCTCAGAGTTTGAATATCAGCAGAGATGACATCGCTTTTGCTGGTACTAAGGATAAAAGAGCTATCACCGTTCAATGGATGTCTTTTAAAACTGACCCTGAAAAATTGGATTCGTTAAGTAT
>CAYSTL010000030.1:0-15702 GCA_964433785.1 uncultured Thermoplasmata archaeon | reverse complement strand
TCACTGCTGGTATAACCACGCATCATAGGTACCGCTGCTTTAGATGCTGCTCCGTCGGCTTGAGATAATGTATCGGATATGTTCTTTGGATAATGGGCCCCACCAGCTAGATAAACACCTTCTGCCGGGAACTCTAACGGTCTCAACTTAGCGTGAGCTTCCATGTAGAATCCAGAAGGATCAGATGATACTTTCAGCATCTTTTTCAATTTCTCAGCACTTGAATCTCCTTCTAATTCCATAGCCAGTACGATGTAATCCGCATCTATCTCGACGTCATCATCCAAAAGATTGTCGTGAACCTTTACATTTATCTTGTCTTCACCTAATTTGACATCAGGTTTGTCATCAGTAGAATATCTTAAGAATACTACACCGTCTTTCTCCTGTACATCCATGTAATATTCTTCTTCTCTTTTACCGAAGACTCTCATATCCTTGTACATAATGTATACGTTAGAATCAGGATATTTCTCCCTCACAGCCTTGGCATTCTTCAATGAATTACCACAGCCAACACGACAGCACCATGGTCTTTCTTCTTCCATAGCACCGACACAGTTTATGAAAACAACGTTCTCAGGATCTTCCAACTCGTCGTTAGCTAGGGCTTCATCAAGCTCCAATTGAGTCATTATCTTATCGGTCTGATCATAATCATAAAAGCTGTCAGGATCTATCTCTTTAAATCCAGTCGTCAGGACGATAGTATCCGTCTCTATCTCTTCTCCATCATCAAATTTGACTTCGTAATTACCGATATAGCCATCTATATCCTTCACTTCAGTCGATGTTTTTACAGTTATATTATCGTTCTGATCTATGTCATGCTCTAATTTTTTAGCCATCTCTCCTGCATCGATATCAGTCGGGAAGAGTGTGTTCAGTCTGTTCAGCTTTCCACCAAGCTTGTCTTCTCTCTCGACCAGGGTGACTTTCTGACCGTTTTCAGCTAAACTCAAAGCAGTCTTCATACCTGCTGCTCCTCCACCAATAATCAATGTTCTGTTTCCAACATCGATCTCATGTTCTTGAAGGGCGGCTAACCTTTTAGCCTTAGCTACAGCCATCTTTGTGAGATGCTTAGCCTTCTCAGTCGCTTTTTCAGGATCATCGCTGTGAACCCAGCTGCATTGATTCCTTATATTAGCCATCTCAAAAAGATATTTGTTCAATCCAACTTCCTCCATGGTATCTCTGAAGAGATCTTCATGGGTCCGAGGAGTACAGGCTGATACGACTATCCTGTTCAGGTCGTGTTCCTCTATAGCATCTTTTATCTCTACCTGAGCATCCTCAGAGCAGGCGAACATCGGATCATCAACGTACTTCACTTCGGGTATGTCTTTGACACTCTCCATGACATCTTCTATACCTACATAATTGGCTATGTTCTTACCACAGTGGCAGACGAAGACTCCTATCCTCGGTTCTTCTTTTGAAACGTCTCTTTCCGGTTTCTTCTCAGATTTCCCTTTACGTTCTCTGCCTTTCAAGGGCTTCAACGCTCTTGAAGCGGCTCCTGATGCCTGTGCCACACTATCAGGTATATCTTTCGGAGACTGAGAGCATCCAGCAAGATAGATACCTTCTCTTGTAGAATCCATTGGTGCGGTCAGCATGTCTTCTGACTCGAAGAAGCCATTTTCATCCAATTCTATATCTAATATATCAGATAACTGCTCATTTCCCTCTGACGGAACGATAGCCGAAGAAAGGACGACCATATCTACTTTATTAGTAGTTATCTCGCCGGTCTCAGTATTTTCATACTCTACGGCTAACTTATCATCATCTGTTTTATACACTCTTGAAGGTCTACCTCGATAATAGTTCACACCGTCTTGCTTGGCCTTCTCGTAGTACTGCTGGAAGTCTTTTCCATAGGCCCGCAGATCCATGTAATGTATCGAGGTATCTATATCAGGATTATCACCCTTCGTGATAGAGGCCTCTTTGGTCGCGTACATGCAGCAGACCCTTGAACAATAAGGCATACCCTTCTGTTTACATCTAGAACCGACGCACTGTATCCACGCTACGCTATCCGGTTCTTCTCCATCTGAAGGTTTCAATACCTTACCCTCAGTGGGGCCTGATGATGAAAGTAATCGCTCGTATTCCATAGCAGTCAGTACATTTTCATGTTTTCCATAACCGTATTCCTCTCTCCAAACATCGGGTTCCATCATCTGATAACCGGTAGCAACTATTATGCTACCTACGCTCAGTTGGATATCCTCTGATTTATCAAGGAAATGTATAGCTTCCGCATCACAGACCCTTTCACAGGCGCCACAGCCTACACAATTGTCGTAATCTATCGTGTAGCTCAAAGGAACTGACTGTGGATATTCCACATATATCGCTTTCCTGCTTGAAAGTTCTTCATCGAATTCGTTCGGAACCTCAACAGGACAAACTTCCGCACAATCGGCGCATCCTGTACATTCATCAGGATCAACATATCTGGATCTTTTCCAGATATTAACATTGAAACCGCCTGCGCTTCCACTCACATCCTTGACTTCAGAATACGTTAAAAGATCAATATTTTCATGTCTGCTAGTTTCGACCATCTTGGGTGCGGATATACAGATAGAGCAGTCATTTGTAGGAAATGTCTTATCCAATTTTACCATATTCCCTCCAATACTAGGTTCTTTATCCACAATGACTACTTCATATCCCTTGTCCGCTATGTCTAGTGCTGCTTGAACTCCAGATATTCCCCCGCCAATAACCAAAACATCTTTTTTTATTTTTTTCATAATATAACTACCTGACAGGTTTATTAAGTAGATGGATGCAAGGTTAAAACATGTTTATAAATCCTTTGGAAAAATCGGGTGTTTTAACGGTGTTTTTTCCATTCATATATATTCTATATAGTATTTCCCCCTTTTACCCAGTTCACCCCCGATGATAAAGTAATTTGGTTCAATATAAATAGGAATTTAACGAATATTAGTGATTTATAAAATATCACGAAACCTTTTTTTACCTTATCCCATTTTTGGTTTCAAGGATAGATATGAATCAAACTAAAATTGAGGAAGGTTTAGTGGAAGCCATCAAATTAGCCGTTACTAGAGTTACGGATGAAACACAAGAGGCCTTAGAAGAGGCGAGAGAGAAGGAAGAAAAAGAGGGAGCAAAGGTACAGTTGGACGCGATACTCGAAAACATTGAAGTCGGTAAAGATGAAACAAGACCCATATGCCAAGATACCGGTACCCAAACTTTCTTCGTAGAGTTGGGAGAAGACTTCGAAAAACCGACCATGATAAAAAAAGCCATCACCAAATCTGTAAAAAGAGCTACAAAATCAGTACCTCTAAGACCCAATGCTGTTGACCCTATCACAGACAAAAATAGCAATGACAATACAGGTCGATTCATACCAGCGATACACTGGGATATAGTCGAAGGAGATGAAGTGACGATTGACGTGATCCCAAAAGGCGGGGGAAGTGAAAACATGAGTAAACTCACGATGATGACTCCCGGAAGAGGGTTGAAAGGTGTGAAAGAGATCGTACTCGATCACGTGGCAGAAATGGCTGGAAAACCATGTCCTCCTACCGTAGTAGGTATAGGATTAGGCGGCGGAGCTGACCTAGCCATGGAACTGGCCAAAAAATCACTGCTCAGACCGGTCGGTGAAAGACACCCTGAAGAGAAGATAGCAGAGATCGAAGAGGAACTATATGAAAAGATCAACGAGCTCGGTGTAGGCCCGATGGGCGTTGGTGGTAAAACAACGGTACTAGACGTCCATATCGAATACGCACACAGACATCCAGCGTCCTATCCAGTCGCTATACTACCACAATGCTGGGCCAACAGACAGACCAAGGTGAAGATCACTTCTAAAGGATATGTCGAGGTGATAGAATGAAAAAAGTTATCGAAACTCCTGTAGATCCAGAGGAGATAGCGGAACTGAGAGTAGGTGACGCATTCTATATCACAGGTACGATCTTCACTGCAAGAGATGCTGCCCATGAAAAATTACTAGAATTAGATGATGACGAAGTACCATTCGATCCTTCAAAATATGCCATGTTCCACTGTGGACCAGTGATCAAGAAAGACGATGGTGAATGGAAGGTCGTTTCAGCTGGACCCACAACAAGTATCAGGATGGAGATCTTTGAAGACGACTTCATGGACAGGTTCGGCACCAAGATAATCATCGGAAAAGGCGGTATGGCTGATAGAACACTGAAAGCTCTAGAGAAACACGGTGGTGTTTACTGCCAATATACAGGTGGAGCCGGAGCACTCATGGCTAATGCTGTAGAGAAGGTAGATGATGTATACTTCCTGGAAGAACTCGGCATACCAGAGGCATTCTGGATGTTCAGAGTGAAAGAAGCCGGTCCGTTCTTGGTGACCATGGATTCAGCCGGTAACAGCCTACATGACGATGTAGATGAAGAAGTGAAGAAAAATCTAGACCGATTGAAATCAGAACTTTAAAAAACCTTTTTTCTATTTTATATTACAACTATGTCCGAAATCAGTAAAGTCTGTACATTCATAGAGGATTCAGATAGTATATCTGTTCTGACAGGTGCAGGGATGGCCGTTGAAAGTGGAGTCGCACCGTTCAGAGGCGAAGATGGACTCTGGGAGGATTTCGATCCCGCAAAATACGCTCATATCCGTTCTTACAGGAGAGATCCTGAAAGGTCGTGGGAGCTATTCAAATTGCAGATCGAGGAAACATCTAAAGCTGATCCCCATGAAGGTTACTTTTCTTTAATAGAGTTAGAGGAAAACGGTCTTACATCTGTGATAACTCAGAACATCGATGGACTACACCAGAGAGCCGGTAGTGATAACGTGATTGAGCTTCATGGAACACTGTCAAAGTTGATATGCGAATCATGTGGGAATAAGTATGATACTGAAGAATTTCTAGAAGATATAAATGAAGGAAAAATACCCGGATGTGAGTGCGGAGATATATTAAGACCTGATGTGGTGCTTTTTGGAGAACAGTTGGATCCCACTGATGTAGATTCAGCGATCACGAATGTCCAGGAATGCGATCTGCTGATGGTGATCGGTACATCTTCTATAGTACAACCTGCAGCTAGTCTTCCTGGTATGGCTAAAAACTACGGTGCTGAAGTGGTGGAGATAAATCTTGAGGAAACACCTATAACAGATGATGTGACCGATATATTCTTGGAAGGAAAAGCGGGAGAAGTTCTGCCAGATATCATCGAGAACCTCTAATTTTTACCTCTCAATTTTGCTGTTTTCTCTTCAAAAAAGTTAATCATAGGATCGAATAAAAAATTCCACTTTCCTTTTATCACTGACCAGTAAGCGAATATCCCTAAAGCTACACCTGCTGGTATATCAAGTGCCCAATGCACACCAAGATAAAGTATGACCACTCCTGTCAAAGCGGTGAACACTATTCCAAAATATCCCAATCTTTTGAGTTTTGTTTTAAACAATGCTAAAAAAGTGATGGTCAGAGAAACACTTATGTGTCCGCTCGGAAAGCAGTTATCCAACCGGTTTATGAGATGAAGGAGTGCCAGTTGCTGATCGTTGGAGTACAAAAGAGGCGCTACTTCAGGAGAATAGTATGATGTTACCACTACATGAAGTATAAAGTAAGAGGGGATCAGGAAGAAATAGTTGACCATAAGCATCTTTGAAAATAAATTAAAGTTCTCCTTCTCACCTCTGAACATGAAGAATAGAGGTGCAAAGACTACAAGATAGAATAAACCCAAAGTGTAGAACAGGGAAGATGATTCAATTACTAGGGGTTGGTCTAGAAGATTCTGTAGAAATACTATGTGTTCCACACCCTCGACCTGATAGAACCATTCTGTAGCCTTTATACCGACGGTATAATAATCCTTTACCGTGTTCTCGATCTTTAGGGCTATGTAGACCAGTAAGAGTAAAAATAGGCCTCCACGGACTTTCCATATTATATCTGGAAAGTTGTTCAATTCTACTTTGTGATCTTCATCGAACAGTTTCAAACCGATCAATAATAGAAAGACCAGAGACGGGATGAACCATATCAAAGCTAGTATCAGTGCACTCATATTATGATAGTGTAAATGATTCAGACAAAATATAAATTACTTTTCCTTTTTATAAGAATATATTAGATTAGAAATTTTTATTACAAATGATGACTTTCACATCTATAATTCAAAAATGTTTAGGCATACTTAAAAAAAAGATCCTGCAAAAATATTATATTAAATATCTAGATAAACGTACCATACAAAGATTACAAATAAAATGTCTAAAAATTATTTCCGTTCCCTTTCATGATTACCGAGGCACTAAAATGAGAATAGCGATGTTCACAGATACTTGGCTTCCAACTATGGATGGAGTTGTAAACACCATCATCCAGTTCAGAAAATCTCTTGAGAACGAAGGACACGAAGTCTATATCTTTGCCCCTGGAAAGGAAGATAGAGTAGATCCTAACGATGATCACGTCTTCAGATTCAAAGGTAAAACCTTTAAGATGTACCCAGAATACAGGTTAGCTTTCTATCCTTCTAAAAGAACACATGACTTATTAGCAGAGAAGGATATAGATATAGTCCACAACCATGGAGTCGCTTTCATGGGAATCAAAGCCATGATCGCTTCTAAATTTTTGGAGCTGCCGTGTGTTTTCAATTTCCACACCAAGGTCACAGAAGCCATACATTACTACCCAGTCAGTCTAAGTGATGATCTACTTAAAAGCTTGACATGGATATATCTGAGATACCTGCTAAGGAGGAGTAACGCAGTCATAGCTCCCAGTGAACAGGCTATGAAAGAATTGAAGAACGAATGTCCAAATATGAGATATTCTGATGTTGTCGCTCCTGGAATAGACAAGGATAGATACAACAAAGATGTGGATGGTGATCTTATCAGGGAAAAGATGGATCTGGATGGATCCGATGTATTACTCCATGTTGGAAGGATATCGAAGGAAAAAAATCTGGATCTAATATTGGATGCATTACCTATCCTGAAGGAACAAAACGGAAACGTAAAATTTTTGATAGTAGGTGATGGACCAGCAAAGAGTTACTACGAACATCATGTGAGGGAAAAAGGATTAGAAGATGTCGTCACCTTTACAGGATTTGTACCTGAAAAACAACTTCCAAAATATTATGCGGCTTCAGATGCTTTTGTTTTATCTTCCAGATTCGAAACACTTGGTATAGTTTTGATCGAAGCTTTAGCCACCGGTACAGTGGTCGCGGGTATCGATCATGGAGTTATACCTGATATAATTGATCATGGAAAGAACGGTTTCTTATTTGGTGATAGTAAGGAAGATTGTGCAGAAAAGATCGCCCTAGCTTTAGAAAATAGAGATCTTGTCAAAGATAACGGAAATGGCATCGATTTCGACAATAAGATCGCTGCCAAAAAACTTGAAAAGGTCTACCGTGAATCGATGAGGACGAAAGAAAAAAGGATCTTCTAATTATAGACTCTAATCAGGTCAATACTAATTTGAACAATGCTAACATCAGACCCAGAGCCATGAACACCACACCGACTATCCTTTTCAATCTCTTTTCAGAAGATATATTTGCGAATTTAGAGGCTGACTGGGCTCCGACGATACCCCCTATACCTCCAAATATAACTGCATAAAATGGTAATTCCCCATAATATGCATGGCCAACCGCCCCTGAGAATGCAGTGAATATCATGATCAGTACAGAGGTCCCTATAGCTTTGTGTATAGGATAATCAAGGACTATGACAAGGGCTATCAGTATCATCATCCCACCACCAGCACCGACTATTCCAGCGATCATCCCGATCACAAGACCTATGATGACTCCAGAGATGATCCTGCTCTTTTTAAGAACCTTTACTATATCATAGTCTTCTATTATCTCTCCATCGAGTGTATCAGGTTTTAAAAAGAAAACAAATCCGATGGATAAGGTGATCAAACCACTGCCACCACCTAACGAAGTCGAAGGTATGTAGGATGATATCCAGCTGCCTATGATGGCACCGGTCACAGATGATACAGCAATCTGTAAACCATGTCTTATATCTATGTTCCCATGAGTCGTATAATTGTAAGCTGCTATAGAGGATGCGAAGATATCTATAGAAAGTGCTACAGCTATTGCAGTATAAGGATCGTATCCTCCGAAAACTACCAGTATAGGTATGACAACAGCAACAGCACTGGCACCTATGAGACCGGTTACTACACCAGCACCCCAGCCGGCTATCAAAAGTAAAACGAACTCAACTATCATAGATGAGTTCACGTCCTTCTATTCTGCTTCGATAGTCAATCCTATTTTTTCTACTGATAAACTGCACCACAATCTTCTACCTCTACATGATAGAGTACCGTTCACGGATTATTATTTACTTATTTAAAGGTTGATATGTTAAAATATTGATTTGTACTATATTTAAGAACATAATTAATCCAGTAGTATATTTATTTACCGTTCAATTTATAATAATTATTTATTATTAAGAAAAAAATCACTAATTTTATTAATGAATGTTATTTTAGATAATTAAATTGACTTCTCTATCTAACCCGATGTAAATTAGGCGGTATCGATATGAGCAAAAAAAGAAAAGTTTTTGGTATAGGGCTGTCAAAGACAGCGACTACCAGTTTATCAGCGGCTCTCGAGATGCTTGGTTACAGGACCAAACATTTCCCTATCAGGATGATCAAATACGAAGAAGGAGACCTAGATATAAAACCAGGATATGCTGAAAAATACGATGCTATGACAGATATCCCGATAGCACGGTTTTATCAGGAATTATATCATCACTTTCCAGATGCAAAATTCATACTGACCGTAAGAGATATGGACGGTTGGTTGGACTCATGCAGAAGACACTTCTGGCCGGGTCAAATATTGAAAGGTAACAACTGGATCAATAAACTGCACAAAGAAGTCTATAATGCTATCGATTTCGACAAATCAGAATATAAAAGAGCGTACCGCAAACATAAAAACGAAGTCTTCGATTTCTTTGAAGATAAGAAAGATCAGCTGTTAGTGATCGATATCACCGATGGAGACGGATGGAAACCTATCTGTAAATTCTTGAACGAGCCTATGCCGAGTGAGGATTTTCCAAAGAAAGACTGCCTCTATACTGAAATATTCAAGATATTCAATATCCAGAGTTATAGGAATAAAGATATTGAGTTACCTATCTGAAATCGAATTTCAAATAATATATGAAAATAAGTGAATGGATTTTAGATGAAGAGTTTTTAGAGATATTCGTCCAGCATCTCTCCTATCTCACTAGGTAGTCTAGCTACAGAGACTCCAGCATCTTCTAGAGCGTTTATCTTGGATTCTGCTGTACCTGTGCCGCCTTCGGAAACGATAGCTCCTGCATGACCCATCCTTTTTCCTTTAGGTGCTGTTCTTCCAGCTATGTATGCAACGACAGGTGTATCTATCTCTTCTTTTATGTATCTCGCAGCTTTCTCCTCTGCACTACCACCGATCTCACCTATCATTATCACTGCATCTGTCTCGGGATCATCTTCAAATCTCTTTAAGGCGTCTATGAAGTCCATGCCGACTATCGGATCTCCACCTAGACCAAAAGCTGTGGATTGACCGTAACCTTTCCTTGTCATCGTATTTACGATCTCATATGTGAGTGTTCCACTTCTAGAAACCAGACCTATGTTACCTTCTTCAAAGATATGATTAGGCATTATGCCTAGCTTAGTTTTACCAGGACTTATGATACCAGGAGTGTTTGGTCCTATCACGGTTGTATCGTGAATATCAGCTAACCTCATTATTTCTGAAGAATCCTTAACTGGTATATTTTCAGTAATCACAACAACTGGATCCATACCTGCAGTTATAGCTTCGAACGCTGCATCTCTTGCAAATCTTGCTGGAACAAATATGATAGAAGCGTCAGCATCCTCTTCTTCCTTTGCTCTCTCTACTGTATTGTAAACAGGGATATCATTGATAGTTTCTCCACCTTTACCGGGTGTTACACCAGCGACTATATTGGTCCCGTACTCTTTCATATACTGACTGTGAAACTTGCCCTGCTGCCCGGTTATGCCCTGTACCACTACTCTTGTGTTTTCATCAACTATAATACCCATGTTTAACCCCGAGTAGAAAAACATTATTAAATTCTTTGTATCGTTAAAAGGTAAATTACACTCTATTTTTGTATATACAACTATATAGGATAAATAGTCCGATATAGATTATACAGATAAAGTATATATCCTTACTTCCTTTACATTTTATCGATCGAATATGAATTGGAAAAAGAATCTAACGGTTTTCGTTGTTCTTGGATTAGTGTTACTAGGAACACTAGCGATGTCTGGTTGTACAGAGAATAATAACAATTCTGGTAGTGGTAAAGTAATTATTACAGGTTCGACCACAGTAAAACCCATAGCATCTAGAGCAGCATCAATTTTTAATGGAGAACATGATGATATAACAGTTGAAGTGAGTGGTGGTGGATCCGGTCACGGTATCGCCTCACTCGGTAAAGGCGAAGCTGATATCGGGATGGCTAGTAGAGAGATCAAACAATCTGAAGTGAATGAATATTCAGATGTAGATTTCACCGATCATCAGATCGCTAAAGATGGTGTTGCTATAATTGTAAGTAAAAGCATCTACCAAGAAGGAGTAATCGGATTAACAAAAGACGAAGTATATGATATATATACAAATAAGATAAACAATTGGAAAGAAGTTGGAGGCCCTGATAAAAACATATTTGTTGTGGAGAGACAAGAAGGGTCAGGTACTAGAGAAACATTCATGGATGCTCTTGGACTCGATAATGTAAATACCGATGCAGCAAAACCTGAAAACGCTCAGGTCAAATCTGCAGTTAAGTCCGCAAACAATGGTATTGGATACGTTGGTCTTGGATATGTAGGAAGCGATACTCCTTCAATCAAATTAAACGGTGTTGCAGCTTCAGAGGAAACTATCAAGAGTGGAGATTATCCTATTTCAAGATCATTACACCTGTACACTGATGGTGAAGCAAAAGGTAGTGTTAAGAAATTTATAGACTTTGTAATGAGTTCTGATGGACAAGATATCGTCGGTGACGAGGGTTTCATACCTGTCGAAGGTGGCGGGGGTGGCGGTGGCCTATCAGGCACCTTGACCATAACTGGTTCTACAACCGTTCAACCTATCGCCGCAAAAGCAGCTGATGCCTTCATGAATAAACATTCAAAGGTTACAGTACAAGTTAGCGGTGGCGGATCTGGTCACGGTATAGCTTCACTAGGAAGTGGAGAAGCCGATATCGGAGATGCAAGCAGAGAGATAAAACAGTCTGAAATAGATGAATATCCAAATGTTGATTTCCATGATAACGAGATAGCAAAAGACGGCGTAGCTATAATCGTAAGTAAAGACATATATGATGCTGGCGTTACTGATTTAACCACACAAGAAGTCTATGATATTTTCACAAAAAAAATCACAACATGGGACGAAGTAGGCGGTCCTTCAAAACCAATATTTGTGGTGGAGAGACAAGAAGGATCCGGTACTAGAGAGACTTTCATGGATGCAATAGGGTTGGACAACACTGATGCTGATGCAGCAAAACCTGAAAATGCTCAGGTCAAATCTGCAGTCAAATCCGCAAATAATGGTATTGGATATGTAGGTCTAGGATACGTTGGAAGCGATACACCAGCTGTCAAATTGAATGGTGTAGAACCAACAGAAGGAAATATAGTTAGCGGAGATTACAAGATAAGCAGATCACTACACATGTACACTGATGGAGAACCAACTGGATTGACTAAAGCATTTATCGACTTTGTAATGAGCGATGAAGGTCAACAGATCGTTGCTGAAGAAGGTTTCATACCTATGAACAGCGGTGGTGGCGGTTCTAGTGAATTATCTGGAACATTGACTATAGCAGGATCTACAACTGTTCAGCCTATAGCTGCAGCAGCAGCTTCTGCCTTCATGGATAAACACTCAAAAGTCACTGTTGAAGTAAGTGGTGGCGGTTCCGGTCACGGTATAGCTTCTTTAGGTAAAGGCGAAGCCGATATCGGTGATGCAAGCAGAGAGATAAAACAGTCTGAAATAGATGAATATCCAAATATTGACTTCTACGATAACGAGATAGCTAAAGACGGTGTAGCTATAATTGTCAGTAAAGACATATATGATGCAGGAGTAACCGACCTAACATCACAGGAAGTACACGATATATACACTGGCGACATAAACATGTGGTCCGAAGTAGGCGGTCCTTCAAAACCGATACAAGTAGTTGAGAGACAAGAAGGATCAGGCACAAGAGAGACTTTCATGGATGCATTAGGACTTGAAAGCACAGACGCAGATGTTGCTAAACCAGAGAACGCTCAGGTAAAGTCAGCAGTAAAAACATCTAACAACGCTATAGGATATGTTGGACTAGGATATGTTGGAAGTGATACACCAGCGATCAAATTAAACGGTGTTGAACCTACAGAAGAAAATATCGTAAGTGGTGATTACAAGATAACACGTTCATTACACATGTATACTGACGGTGCACCAACAGGTCTTACAAAGGCGTTCATAGACTTCGTGATGAGTACAGAAGGACAACAAATTGTTGCTGAAGAAGGTTTCATACCTATCAACAGCTAAAAAACCCCTTTATTTTTTAAATATATTTTTTTTTAATTTACTCTTAAAATAACAGTTTTAAAAAATACATCCACAATACGCTGTTATTTATTCATATATAGGATATATACTAATATATAGACTATACAGAAAAGATATATATTAATGAAGCCTTTGTTACGAAATGGTCTTTATGGACTGTATTTCAGTTCGGATCTAGTGTTTATTTGATTCGAACTATAAACCTAATGATGCATTTAAGAATTTGCAATAAAAACAAAAAACAGGAATGAGATAAAATGAAAAGAGAAATAAAAGAGAAGGCAATCAAAAGTGTATTTTTCAGCATTGCATTCTTTTCAGTTTTAGTTATTTTCCTTATTTTTGTATTCCTATTCTACAGGTCAGCCCCTGCTATAAATGAAGCAATATTTGGAGACATAAATCTGTTGAGTACCAAATGGAGTGTAAATAATCATCAATATGGATTACTGGCAGCAGTCTATGGTTCAATTTTTATAGCACTTGGAGCACTTTTGATTTCATTTCCTTTAGGGCTTGGCGCTTCAATATATCTCTCAGAACTAGCACCAGAAAAGTTAAGAGCTATGCTAAAACCTGTAATCGAATTATTAGCAGGGATCCCAAGTATTGTTTATGGTTTTATCGGGGCAGTCATTCTAGGTAAATTCATCTATATAAATTATGGCACATTAGCTCCCAACTCGATTCTAGCTGGTATGCTTATTTTAGGTATAATGGCACTACCGATCATAGTCAGTATGTCTGATGATGCCTTGAAATCCGTTCCTAAAGATATGAAAGATGCCAGCTTAGCTTTAGGTGCAACAAAATGGCAGACTACTAAGAAAGTTACTATACCTTCTGCCATATCAGGGATCACTAGTGCAACTATAATGGGTATGGGGAGAGCGATAGGAGAAACTATGGCAATATTGATGGTAGTAGGTTCAGTCATGAGGATACCTACACCAGGTTTCGACGTATTTGAAACTACAAATACACTGACCGCTTTGATAGCTAGTCAGATGGGAGAAGCAGCCGGTGTGCATCAGAGTGTTCTATTTGCTGCAGCAATAATGCTGTTCACCATAGTTACAGCTATGAGTATCATATCAGACTATCTACAGATGAGAACAAAAAGAAAATTTGAGGGGAAAGAATGAAGATTAGAAAACTATTATCTGCGTGGATCTTGATCGTATCAATAATATTTGCAGTGTTGAGCTTTTTGACCTTTGCATTTGACTTTCCTTTCATCAACATCAATTTCTGGACAGGTATTACAGGTCTATTGATATTGGCTGGATCCTATTACTTTACAAGCATATTCTATTATTTCAAGTACAAATCTTGGAAATTCCTTTATTTGATATTATTCGGTACTATACTGGTCATTACAGCCTATATATTCATATCATTGCCTGATAAGATCAACCTATGGAAACAACCATTGAATCTATTTAAAGAACCTATCGGCGCAGTTATGAAGAAAACTTTCATCCTAAATCAAATAATAGCTATACTAGGTGTTATCAGCGCAAGTGTTTCTTTTGCACCCTATTATGGTATTGGAAAAAGGTTTGGTCAGAGGGCTGCATATCTATTGGTTTATGGAAGTATAATATTCACTATACTACCACTTATCCTTATAATATACCAAATTGTACAGAATGGTTTAGCAGGCTTAACTTGGAGTTTTCTGACCAGCGATATCACTTATGACGGTGTTGGAGGTGGAATCGGACCAGCTATAGTTGGTACACTTGGATTGATAGCTGTAGTAACTATAATCGTTCTACCTCTTGGCGTTGGTACAGCCATCTACCTTGCAGAATATTCGGAAAGGGGACCTATCGTAAGGGTGATCAGAACTGCAGTAAATATACTCCAAGGTACACCATCTATAGTACATGGTCTATTCGGATTCACAGTCTTCGTACCTATCTTTGGACCATCGTTACTCACTGCCGGTTTAACGTTAGCTATACTCACATTACCCATAGTCATAAGATCAGCTGAAGAAGCACTCATAGCAGTTCCTGATGAGATCAGAGACGCGAGTCTTGCTTTAGGTGGTACGAATTGGCAGACAATCAAAAAAGTAGTGTTACCACCTGCTTTACCAGGGATTATTACTGGAACTGTATTAGGACTAGGTAGAGCAGCAGGTGAAACAGCTCCGATACTGTTCACAGGTGCGGTTTTCTTCGGTGCAGGATATCCTGAGGGATTATTCAGCAAGTTCCATGCATTACCTTACCACTTATGGAGCTTATTCGGTTACATGGGATACAAACCTGTAGACCAAAATGCCTGGTCAACTGCTTTAGTTCTAATAATTATAGTATTAGGAATAAATGTGATTGCGATAATATTAAGAGAAAAATTCAGACAGAGGTTCTAATATGATAAATAAGTTTAAAAATCTCCTTCAAGAAGATGAAGTATGCGAAACAAGAGAGATGCCAGAGAAGATCAAGATGATAGTTGAAGATTTCGATCTCTGGTACGGTGACAATCATGCATTAAAAGACATCGATATGAAGGTAGAAGAAAATAAAGTAACGGCGATCATCGGACCATCTGGTTGTGGGAAATCAACTTTAGTTAGGAGTCTAAATAGGATGAACGATACTATTTCCTCAGTCAGTACAGAAGGAAATGTCTGGTTAGATGGTTTGAATATATATGAAGATGGTTGCGATGAAGTAGAGATAAGAAGAAGGATAGGCATGGTCTTCCAGAAACCTAATCCTTTCCCATTCTCGATCGAAAACAACGTATTCTACGGATGCGACGTGAACGATATGGATGTTGAGAAGGATGAAACAGTAGAAAGATGCTTGAAAGATGCAGCTCTCTGGGATGAAGTCAAAGATAGATTAGAGGAAAACGCTTTATCTTTATCCGGTGGACAACAGCAGCGTCTTTGTATCGCAAGAGCACTGGCTACCGAACCTGAAGTATTACTTATGGATGAACCTGCTTCTGCTCTAGATCC
>CAYSTL010000029.1:0-15908 GCA_964433785.1 uncultured Thermoplasmata archaeon | reverse complement strand
ATATCAACGAAAAAGCTTTTGAACTAGGGTATGAAGCTGTCAAGGACCAAATCGATTAATAAACCCTTTCTATTTTTCATCTATTATTATCACTGATATATCGTTTACATTTGTTCTGCTATCGAATTCTATAGAATCATCTATTGAGTCAAAGAAATCCTGCGTGCTATGAGAACTGAGAAATTCCTTCGCATCTAAGTTTGATCTTTTTATACTGTTTGGATCAGCGATAGCTCCAGCCTTTTCTATACCATCTATGCCATCTGAATCAACGCTTGCTACTACAATATTCTCTCTATCTGCTATCTCTATGGCAGAAGCCAATACGAATTCTCTATTGGGTCCACCCTTACCGCTCTCTGAGTCCATCGATTTAAAAGTCACAGTCATCTCACCACCAAAGATCAGAGCAGCAGGTGTTTGGATCGGATTACCGGAATCTTGCACTTCTTTAGCCATACCGATATAAGGTTTAGCTACTTCCCGGGCCTCTCCTTCATTCTGCGAAGTCAATATTGAGGAATTAAGTCCTGATTCATCTGCTACATTTTTTGCACCTTTCAAAGCTGACATGTTATTACCTATCAGGTAATTGTCAACATCTAAAGAACTGGGTGTATCACTTATTTCTTCATTTAATCCTTTTTTAATGTGATTTCGGATATTATCTGAAACCTTGTCCCATAAATTAAATTCTCTCAATACATCTTCAGCATCACCGAATGTAGAAGGATCTGGATATGTTGGACCAGAAGCTATCACACTCAGATCATCACCAACTACATCGGAAATTATTAACGAAACTAGATCACCCTTCTCTTGACATAGTTCAGCGAATCGACCACCTTTAACTCTAGAAACGTGTTTTCTCACCGAATTTATCTGATGTATATTTGCACCAGATTTAACTAACAATCTGTTTAGTTCATTCATCTCAGAAACTGATATACCCTCTACAGGTGATAGGAATAAAGCGGATCCACCACCAGATACTAAAAACACGATCAAAGCATTATCGATATCTTCAAGTTTAGATAGTATTTCATTTGCTGCATCAAGATTTACTTCCTCCGGATAAGGATGATATGCTTCCCGTATAGGGACTGGAGAGCTATGACCCTCGTATACGTTACCTTTTTTTGTGATTATCAAACCATCATCTGGTTCTATTTTATCCAAACCACTAGCCATTGAAACAGCAGCTTTACCTATTCCAAATACTATTACTTGATCGTAATCTTCTCTATTGAATTTTTTATCCACCACTTCAATTATATCATCATTCACTTCAACATTATTATCAACTAGATTCTCAGGATCGGCTGATTTCACACCCTCTGATATCATTTCTTTTGCTATCTTTCTCATTTCAGTTATTTCCATAGTTTTTCACCTCTTATTTAAAAAGAAATAAAAGAAAAGGTTTTCGATGATTTAGCTTAACCTATTAAGGCGTGGAGTATAGATATCCATATTATAGACACCACACCTAATGCCAACGTAGATAGCGTCCAGGCCACGTAAGCTGTATCAGTCTCCATGTCTGAGAATTTAGCTATTATCCAGAAGTAGCTGTCGTTAGCATGAGATACTGTCATCGAACCAGCACCGATTGCAAGTACAACGAATACTTTAGCCCATTGTCCTGTAAGTCCTAGTGGGTCGAGTAATGGAGCCATCAGGGATGCACTTGTGATTATAGCAACTGTTGAAGAGCCTAGCGACGTTTTTAATGCTGCTGCTAGTATGAAAGCAACAATTATACCAATTTCATATCCTGCTAAGGTACTTCCAAGATAATCTCCGATTGGTGTAGTTTTAAGTATTTCTCCGAAAGCACCACCTGCACCAGTGATCGCTATTATTAAGGCTGCATTCTTTATTCCTTCTCCGACCCAATCATGAACTACTTCTTTGTCCAGTTTTGGTACCATCCAGAATCCTATAAATATACCGATTATCAGTGCGGTTGCTGGATCTCCTATGAAGCTGAAGAAATCTTTTGCAAAACCTGTACCCATGGGATTTGTTGGATATTCAGCTATAGATTTCAGAGATATCAATATTATAGGTACTAATATCGGTAAGAGTGCTTTTGTTGCAGACGGTATTTTACCGTATTTATCTTTAAGTTCATCTATAGTGTACTCCGGTTGTGGTAGTATATCGAATTTTTTACCGACTCTTTCACCCCATTGCCAGGCGATTATTACTCCTGGTATGGAGACTATTATACCCATCAAGATTACTAATCCAAGATCAGCTCCAATTATGCCTGCTGCTGCGATAGGTCCTGGTGTTGGAGGTACGAAAACATGTGTAGTATAAAGACCTCCGGCAAGTGCTACTGAAAATATGGCTAGAGTTTTCTTACTCATCTCAGCTAGTGCTCTGTTTAATGAAGATAGAATAACGAAACCAGAGTCACAGAATACCGGAATCGAAACTACCGCACCAGTAACAGCCATCACCAGACTGGAATACTTTTTACCGACTACTTTTAAGAAAGAATTGGCGATGGAGAACGCTCCACCACTCTTTTCCAACAGTGTCCCTATTATAGTACCAGAAAAGATTACTATACCTATGTATCCAAGTATTCCTCCGAAACCACTCGTTATAGTATTGACCACTTTTGGTAGCTCCATTCCTGAGGCGATCCCTGCAAAAAATGCTGCAACTAGCAGTGCTAAGAATGCGTTCAAATTCAATTTCGCTGTTGCAAATATTATCCACGCCACCGATAGAACCAGAATTACCAATAGAATTGGTCCTTCTACCATTTTTTATCACCTGATTATTCAGGTGTGGATGGCATACATTTTATCCAAAATATAATTTTCGCTTTAATATCTACATAGGAATCTATTTATCTATATACCATACCTTAAATCCAACCATATTTATATAATAGTAACCTATAATATTAATTAAAAAGTATTAAAAGAACATAATGTTTCGTGTTTGACAAATTATATTTAATATTTTTCAACAAAATCTAATAATCTAAGTTATTAAATATGATGAGAAAAATTTGATTTTCACTTATGTGTAAAAACGTAGTATCTGATTTAAAACGAGGAACAGTAAAAAAAGAAAACAGATCTGGAAAGACTGGATACCATATTCTAAATAAAGAAAGGAAGGAAATAGCTTTTGGTGCGGGAAATCCTTTGAAATACGGTTTTGAGTTCAAAGTATATGAAGATGTATCTCTAGAAAATGAATTATTTAAAATAAGTCAAGAGAATGTTATAGGTGGAAAACAGGATTTTAAGATTATCAATGAACCTGATGAGAAAGAGATAGGGAGGATAGAGAGAAGGAAAAAAAGCAGTTTTTCTAAAGATTTATGGGAAATATTTAACCATAATGATGATAAGATCTGTGAGATTATTGAAAACTCTAAATGGAAAGCTATCATCAGAGAATATGTAATAGGTACTTTACCTAGAAAGTACAAAATATATACCCATGGTAAAAAACTTGGGACTATCACTGAAAACTTTTCTATAAATACATCGGTTTTTAACTTTAAAATTAAGGACGGGTCAAAATTAGATAGTAGATTTTTATTAGGGGTAATATTTTGTGTAGATAATTTATAAAATCATATTGAACAAAAAATACAAGTATGCTCAAAGAGGTTATCTATATGATGTATGTTAGTATCATAGGGGGAGATGTTGGAAGTTGTGATGAGGAAGATTGTAAAAATGCTGAAGAGATAGGAAAAAGACTAGCTGAAAGAGATGTAACTATAGTTTGTGGTGGTAGAGGCGGAGTCATGAAAGCTGTTTGTAAAGGAGCTAAATCAGAGGGTGGAACCACTATCGGAATATTACCTTCAAGAAATAGAGACGAGGGTAATAAATATCTTGACCATGCTATAGTCACCGGTCTAGGGGTACAGCGAAACAGTTTAGTAGTTTTAAATGGAGACATAGTGATAGCTATTGATGGGGGCTATGGAACCCTATCAGAGATAGCAATTGCACAGCAGTATGGTAAGATGATATTAGGTTTAGGAACTTGGGATTTGGATGCTGTACATCCATGTAAAGATGTCGATGATCTTATGGAAAAATTCGAAACATATTTAAATAGGAAATAGACCAAAACTTTATTTAGAAGAGCTATGAATGGGAGGAATATTATTGGTGTAAATCATGGAACAGAGTGACGAAGAGATGACTAATGATTCAAAAGAATACTCAGAAGCACCGCCAGTTGATGAGTGGATCGATGACATAGATGTCGAAACCACTGAAGATGTTGAAGTTCCGGAACTATTAGCCGATCAGGTCATAGGTCAGGATGAGGCAGTAAGTGTAGTTAAAAAAGCTGCAAAACAGCATAGACACGTGATGTTGATAGGTCCACCGGGTACTGGTAAATCTATGTTAGCACAGGCTATGACTGATTTTATGCCTACAGAAAAGCTGGAAGACTTATTGTGTTTCCATAATGAAGAAGATGAAAATAACCCAAAAGTGAGAACCGTACCAGCTGGAAAAGGTAAAGATATCGTTAATTCTCATAAAAAAAAGGCTCAAAAAAAGAGTCAGAAAAAAGCGCAGGGTATGATGATAATACTTGCACTTGTGGTTGGAGCAGCGATCATGATATCTGTATGGCAGCAGAATTTCATGATAATGTTCTTCGGTATTCTTGCTGCTGCGATGCTTTTGATCGCTATGAGAGCTTCACCAGGGGGCATGATGGGGAGTGATAGTGAGAAACAGACCCCTAAACTTTTAGAAAGCCACGACTCGACTAATAAACCGCCTTTCGTGGATGCTACTGGAGCACAAGCTGGAGCCCTATTGGGTGACGTAAAACACGACCCATTCCAAAGTGGCGGTTTAGAAACACCAGCACATCATCGAGTGGAATTAGGAGCAATCCATGAAGCAAACAAAGGCGTGTTATTCATCGATGAGATAAATATGCTCAGCATGTCTTCCCAGCAGAGTTTATTGACAGCTATGCAGGAAAAGAAATTCCCAATAATGGGTCAGAGTGAAAGAAGCAGTGGAGCGATGGTCAAATCTGAACCAGTTCCTACTGATTTTATACTAGTAGCAGCAGGAAACCTTGATTCTGTATATGGTTCTAGAGATGAAAAAGGCAGAGCTTATGGTGGCATGCATCCAGCTCTAAGATCAAGGATCAGAGGATACGGTTATGAAGTATATGTGAACGACACTATGGATGATACCGAAGAAAATAGAAGAAAATTGATCCGTTTCATATCTCAAGAGATAGAGAAAGATGATAAAAAGATACCTCATTTCACCAAAGAAGCTATCGCAGAAGTGATAAGAGAGGCACAGAGAAGAGCAAACAAGAGAGGAGAACTTACCTTAAGATTAAGAGAACTCGGTGGTTTGGTGAGAACAGCAGGAGACCTTGCAGTGGAGCGAGGTAACGAAAGAACAACCGCACAGGATGTAGTAGATGCAAAATCGACTGCTAGATCACTAGAACAACAGGTCGCTGATAGATATATTAAGAAGAGAAAAGAATACAACACCTATCAAACTTCAGGAAAAGTCGTAGGAGTAGTCAATGGCTTAGCTGCAATGGGCGGAGACCAAAGTGGATTATCAGAATATTCAGGTATCGTATTACCAATCGCAGCAGAAGTTACGCCAGCTCTATCTAAAGAAGAAGGTAAAGTAGTAGCTACTGGTAAACTAGGGGAGATCGCTAAAGAAGCTGTACAGAACGTTTCAGCTCTCATAAAGAAATATACTGGTGAAGATATCTCTAAATACGATGTTCATATCCAATTCATAGGTACACAGGAAGGGGTTGAAGGAGATTCGGCCTCTATATCCGTTGCAACATCTGTGATATCAGCATTGGAAGGTATCCCTATAGATCAAAATACAGCGATGACTGGATCATTGAGTGTTAGAGGTCAAGTTTTACCTGTTGGTGCTGTTACTGCTAAGATAGAGGCTGCAGCGGAAAGCGGTATGAAAAGAGTTATCATACCAAAAGCAAATCTTAAAGACGTTGTACTTGAAAAGAAATACGAAAATCAGATAGAGATAATACCTGTCGAAAACTTAGGTCAGGTCCTTGACCATGCATTGATCGGTGATAATAAAGATAAACTTCTGGATAAACTAGCTTCACTCTTAGAAATTAAAAGTATACCTGTACCTGCACCGGAAAATAAACCAAGTCCTCAGTAGGTGAAAGTTAAAGTGGGCGCATTCAATCTTCTATCGGACGATATTCTCCAGGTAATTAGTGAACTTGGAATAGAAGAGGAAACAAAGCCACAGGAGGAAGCTATCCCACCTATACTTGAAGGAAAGAATACACTGGTCATCGCCCCTACGGGTATAGGCAAAACTGAAGCAGCCCTTCTTCCTATTTTGAATAATATTTTAAAAGGAGATGATGATGGATTCAAATTACTGTACATCACACCTCTAAAAGCTCTTAATAGGGATATGGTTTCCCGTATCAACGAACTGGCTGAAGAACTTGATTTTAGCGTTAGTGTTAGACATGGAGATACTAGTAGAAAAGAAAGAAGGAAACAATCGAACAACCCTCCAGATGTACTTATAACGACTCCAGAAACGCTTCAAATAATGTTTACCGGGAGTAAACTACGCAAAGGATTGGAGAAAGTTGAATATGTAATAATCGATGAATTAAATGAGTTAGCTACTGATGAAAGGGGAAGCCAACTTTCGATCGCATTGGAGCGTCTTGTAGAACTTACTGAAAGAGATTTTCAAAGAATAGGTCTTTCAGCAACTGTCGGGAGTCCAAAGAAGGTAAAACAGTTTTTAACAGGTGTTGGAAGGGATGCTGAAATAATAGAAGTTACCGGGCAGCGTGAGTTGAATGTAACTGTCGAGAGACCACAGACGCAGGCTAAAGACAAAGAACTCGGAGAGATAATGAAAATAGATATCGATAAAGCTGCCGAGATGAGAAGATGCAGAGAGCTGATGGATCAGCACAGATCTACATTATTCTTTGTTAATACCCGTGATGCAGCAGAATCGATATCGTCCTCGTTCAATCTATGGGATGAAGATTATCCTATAGGTGTACATCATGGCTCACTTTCTAAAGCATCTAGGATAGATGTAGAAGAAAGGTTTAAAAGTGGAGCATTGAAAGCTCTAGTTTGTACATCTTCGATGGAATTGGGCATAGACCTTGGTACAACTGATTTTGTTTTACAGTATCAATCACCAAGACAGGTGACCAGATGGGTTCAAAGAGTTGGTAGGGCAGGCCACAAGATAGGTCAAGTCTCTAAAGGTACTATAATAGCTGGTAATTTTGATGATATAGCTGAAGCAGCTGTTATATCTCACAGATCGATAAATAGGAATTTAGAAAGTACAGATATCCCTGAAAAACCTATGAGTGTACTGACAAATCAGCTTATAAGTGCAGTCCATTCAGACAAAAAGATCGATATTGACGATTTTTATGAGATGGCTAAACGGGCTTATCCCTTTAGAAATCTTGAGAAATCTTTCTATAATGAAACCATAGAACAGTTGGCAGATATCAAAGTGATATGGAAGGAAGAAAATACTGTGGGGAAGAGAAGAGCTTCACTGTCATATTTCTATGATAATATATCGATGATCCCAGATGAAAAAACATTTTTGATGAAGGATGTTGCGAATGATTCTGTTATAGGTACTTTAGATGAAAGTTTTGTAGCAAGTAAGGGTAATGTAGGGGATGTTATAACCTTACAGGGAAAGGCTTGGAGGGTTGTAGATATAGAAGATGATGAGGTTTTCGTGAACGCGGTTGGGGATCTAGGTAGGATACCTGATTGGAGTGGAGAAGATATACCAGTACCTTTCGAGATTGCCCAGGAAGTAGGAAGAATAAGGAAGGAAGGTTGGTCAGGACACATTGATTATCCAATCGAAGAAGACGCTAAGAAAGAGTATTTAGAATATATGAAAGAGATGGATGGATATGAAATCGCCACTGATGAGAAAATAGTCGTTGAACTTGGTAAAGATATGGCAGTTATCAATGCATGCTTTGGTAGTAAGGTGAATGAAACATTGGGTAGACTTTTCGCTTCACTGCTTTCAGCTAGAGTAGGAGAATCGATATCGTTGCAGACCGATCCTTACAGGATCATGATGAAGATCCCTCGAAGGATATTTTCTAAGAATATAGAGGAAATTTTATTCGATACGGACCCCGATACTGTTTATGAATTACTTGAGAAAGCGATGGGAAATTCTACCTTCTTCCGATGGAAGTTCCTCCATGTCGGTAAGAAATTCGGTGCGATAAAGAAGGATGTAGATTATAGGTCTATAAGTTTGGATAGATTGATAGATGCTTTTGAAAACACACCATTATATGAAGAAGCTGTCGATAAAACATTCAGAGATAATATGGATATCGAAAGGACTAAGATGGTCCTTGAAAAGGTTCAAAACAATGAATTAGAAGTTGTAGTTTCTGAAAAGGGTATTTCACCTATGGGCGAAGCTGGATTAGAAAAGCATAAGGAATTCTTAACTTCCGATCGTGTAAGCCATGCCGTTCTAATGAAATTGAAGGAAAGGTTAGAATCTGAGGTGGTTATCATGAAATGTCTAAGATGTGGTAACCGCAGAAGAAAAAAGGTCAAAGATATCGATAAACCAAAATGTCCCAACTGTGGTTCTTCCATGATGGTCCCCTTACAGGTATACCAAGATGAAGATATAATAGATAAGGACCGTTCAAATTTGAGTAGTGAAGAGAAAAAAGAACTTCAAAAATACTATAAGTTGGCTGATTTAGCTAGAGTCTACAAGAAGAGAGCCGTCATGGCCCTAGCCGCTAGAGGTGTGGGCCATCAAAAAGCAGGTAGAATACTTGCTAAACAGCACCAGGATGAGGACGATTTCTTAAGAGAGATACTAGATGCAGAGATCCAATATGCTAGAACAAAGAGATTTTGGGATTGAAAAGGATACAGGAATTTTGTTTTAATTTTGTACAAAACTTTATATATCGATATCAGATTAATTATAGCAGCTTGATGAAATACATTGGGTTGATTATCTAAAATACCAGAAATAACGTCTCAAAAATAAGAGGTGGAGTAATGGGAAATAAAAATGACGATTCTCTCGAAAAGTTTATTAAAAATCTCATGGAAATTCCGTCTATCGGAGAATTGACTGCTAGAATTCTAGTTAAAAATGGTTTTGATTCTTTATCTAAGATAGATGATGCAGATATAGAAGATCTGACTCAGATAGAAGAAATAGGTGAAGAAAAAGCAAATCGTATCCTTGAAGAGTTAGAAGAGGAAAAAGAGGATTCAGAAAATATAACTTCTGAATTTTTCTGCACTACATGTAAATCTATAGTTGAGTTGAATAAAGATACATGCGAAGAGTGTGGCGAGGAATTCGATCTAAGTGGTGCAGTCATTTTACCTGAAAAGGGTGTTGTAGATGAACCAAAAGAATTACTAGCCTCATCTGAAAAAGACCTTATGGACGGAAAAGAATCATCAGAAGTATGGTATAGAAGAGGTGCTGTACTAGATAGCATGGGATTTAAATGGGAAGCTCTGAGATCCTACAACAAAGTTATCGAACACGATCCTTTATATGATCACATTTGGAACGCTAAAGCACGAGCTGCTTTAGAAGTGGGTCAAACAAAGGATGCAGCTAGAGCTTATAAGATCGCTTTTGATACTCATATAGCTAATTCAAAAATCAAAGGTTTATCTCATGTGGCACCTTCTGTAAAAAAGGAAAGAAAAGCAATCGAAAAGAGAGACATCAGTGTAAAAGAAGTTGAAAATAAAATATTCATGGCAAGATCTGTGATAAATGAATTGAAAGGAAATGATATAGATCTATCGAACCTATCTACTCTACTTGGAAGTGCAGTAGATGCTAGAAATAATGACAATAGGAAGGAATCCGTCAGTAAATGTGAAAGGGTTATCCGCTCAGCTGAAAATATTAGGGAATTTTTGGATATTAGAGAGAAGATAAATAATAACTTAGATGAATTAGAAAAGTTAGATCTTGATATTGAAGATTTTCTTTCGAAAAAGGAATCGTTGATCGAAGAGATCAACAATGCTAATTACGAACCTACGATAGACGAATCATATGAACTTTTAGAAACGTTAGAGCAAAAATTAGATGAAGAGAAAACCAGAGTAGAGAAAGAAAAGGAGAGAAAAGAAAAACTAGCCAAAAATCTCAAAGATGTCAAGAAGTTGATCAAAGAATTAAGAGCCACCTCTTTAAATATTGATGAATTTAAGAGTAATTTTTCTGAAGTTATAAAAGATAATAAGGAAGAAAGGTATAAGGAGGGTCTAGAAAAGATTGATGATCTTCTTGAAACCGGTGAAATAATACTAGAAACAGACCAAAAAATAAAGGAGATTAAAGAAAGAATTAGTGAAAGCGAATTTACCCTTGAGGATTTTGGCTTCAAGGAAGAAATACAGAAGATACTCGATCTAGCAAGTGATGGTTTATATCACGAAGCAAGAGAAAAATCAGGCGATCTACTCGAAAATTATGATAAAAGACTAGATGAATTAGAGCAAGAAAAGGAACTGAAGGATAGATTCTCTAAGAATGTAAAAGAGCTTAAAGAAAAATTTTCGGAGCTGAAAGATACTTCACTAGATGTTGGCCTCATAAAATCAAAGATAGCAGATGCTAAGGAATTGAAGGGTCAGCAGGAGTATGAAGACGGTATCAGTGTACTAAAGGAAGCAATCGATGATACAAATAAATTGTTAGAATTCTCTGATGAGTTAGAAGAAGCTAAATCTGTCATTAAAGAAGCATCTGATATGAACATCGAATACAAGGATTATAAAGATAGATTAAAGACCATCAAGGAAGATGCTGAAGGTGGTTCATTCGAGAATATTTTTGAGGATATCGATGAATTAATTGAAGATGTTAAAGATAATGTCGAAGAGACTACAGAAGAAAGAAGACAAAAATTAGAGGACAAGATCGATGAGCTCGATCAGTTAATAGCTGATGGTCAAGAAAAGAATATTTCCATGGAAAATTTCCAAGAAAAATTGGATAAGGCAGAGGAGAGGCAGGAAGAAGAGAAGTATCATGAAGGATTGAACATACTTGAAGGTATGATAGAGAGAGCTCATACCAAGATAGAACTGGAACCTATTTTATCTTCAATTGATGAAGTCATCGATGAGATCAAAGAAGAAATTGATGTTACAGATTTTGAGGAACATATCACCAATATAAGAAATCAATTTGATGAAGGTAATTACGAAGAAAGCCTGAGTAATTCTGAAAAACTACATGACGAGATCATCGAAAGAAAAAATCAGCTGGAAAAGGAACAAGAATTAAAAGAAGAATATGATGATAAACTTTCCCAAGCTAGAGGTAAACTTTCTAAAGGTAGAGATACAAGAGTGAACGTTGATGACATCAAGAATATAATAGACGAAGCAGAGGATGCGAAGGAAGAAAAGAATTATCAGGAAGCGATAAACAAACTAGACGAGGCTATAGAAACAGGTCAAAGAGTCCTAAACATTTTTGGTATGATAAAAGAAGGGGCAGAAAAAATTGAGAAGATGAAAAAATATGATTTAGATTTCAAAGAATACCTGGAGCACCTCAAAGACTGTAAAAAGATGGCTGATATAAATATATATGACAAAGCTGAGATGATCCTTGAAGAAGCCTTGGAAGATATGGATGAAGAACTTATAGAAGTGGGTGAAGAAAGCTTAAGTGATGTTGCTGAGGAATCAAAGGACGAGATAAAAGCCATGGAAGAAGAGTTATCAAGAAGCTACGAGAAATTAAAGAAAGACGTAGAAGATCTAAAAGACCTCTATATGGTAGCAGATGATTTTGATATACAGGTGGGCATAGGAAGAAAATTACTGAAGATCACAATAAAGAATATCCGTGAAGGAGATTATAAAAAGGCTACAAAACACCTGGAGAAAGGTGAAGATAGGATACTTGAATCGATAGAAAAAAGGATAGATGAAATGCTTCACAACGTCGAATCTAAGTTGACAAAAGTTGAGGACGAGGAAAGGATAGAAGATGCAGAGAATCTGATCGATGAAGTGGAAGATTCAAGGCGAAATGGTGAATATAGAGATGCTCTTGAAGACTTACATAAGATCAAAGATATGCTTGAAGATATAGAGGAATTTGATATAGATGAGAAAATTTCATCTCTGGAAGAATTAGTGTATGATGCAGAAAACTCAGGTTTAGAGGTAGAAGAGCTTATTGAAATGAACGAAGAATTAAGGGATATGGAAGATGTACAGGATGAAGATATTGAAGAAGAAATTATATCTACAGAAGAAAAGATCAAAGATGAAATTAAATCTAAAATAGATGATGAGATAGAGAAATTAAGAGAAGAATTAGAAGATATGGATCTAGAAGAATCCCAGGTTTCAAAACCTTCTAATCTACTCTCAGAGGCTGATCTAGCTAAAGAAGAAGGAAATCTGAAGAAAGCATTATCCTCTATAATTGATTATAATGAGATGTTGGAAGAAGGGTTGAAAAATAGTGAAGATTGATAGATCTATCAAGATCAAAGTAGATGAAGATGTATATTCTCCAGACCACGACTCTTATCTTCTATTAGATATTTTAAAAGTTGTGAAAGGAGAAAAAGTGTTGGAGATAGGTGTAGGATCTGGAATAATATCATTACACTGTGCTAAAAAAGGAGCCTACGTAACTGCAGTAGATAAAAGTGACAAGGCTATAAAAAATACAAAAAATAATGCTAAAATCAATGATCTTGATATCGAAGTCAAAAAAAGCGATCTGTTTTCAGCTGTTAAAGGCAAATACGAAGTTATAATATTCAATCCACCATACCTCCCAAAACATGAGGACATGGAAATGGATGATAGATGGGATGGTGGGGAGAGGGGTGACGAAGTCATCCTAGATTTTTTAGAGGATGTAAAAGATTATATTCAAAATGATGGGCGTGTCTATCTTTGTTTTTCAGATATGGCTCCTTTAGAAAAGATCAATTCTAGAATTAAACGGAATTTTGATATAGTTAATAAAAAGGAAAGGCGATTCCGTTTCGAAACTCTTTATGCATATGAATTAAAAGTTAGATGATCTTATAGAGTTTAAGATAGATCTTTTAAAATACGATATAGAATAAAGTTTACCCTGATTTGATATTAAAAAAATATCAGGTAATAAAAATATTGTTTATTATTCTACTGGATGAAGCCATTTCTTATATCTATCTACTTCACCTCTCACAGCATCCATGAGTGTCGTTTGGATCTCATCAGTTATCGGTCCTTTACCGTCAGATATCTTCCTTCTATCACATTTTCGGATGGGGGTAACTTCTGCTGCCGTTCCAGTGAAGAAAGCCTCATCTGCTATGTATATCTGATCTCTAGTTATCGGTTTTTCTATAACATTGTATCCTAAGTCTTCAGCGATTTCAATAGCTGATTCCCTAGTAATACCTTCAAGGACGTCTGCTAACGGTGACGTTATTAGTTCTCCATCCCTGACTAAAAATAGATTTTCACCTGTACCCTCTGCAACATACCCATCTGGATTCAACATTATCGATTCTACATAACCGTTCTCAACAGCTTCCATCTTAGCCATCACAGAATTTAGGTAATTACCAGTAGCCTTGGCCTTAGAGGGGAATATGTTTGGATGATGCCTTGACCAGGAAGAAGTTTGTACTTCTACACCTTCTTCAAGAGCTTCTTCACCAAGATAAGCTCCCCAAGGCCAAACTGCGATAGATAGGTTCACAGGATTATCTAATGGGTCAACCCCCATTGTTTCGTAACCTCTAAAGGCAATGGGCCTGATGTAACATTCTTTTAAATCATTCTTTTTGATGAGTTCTTCTATCACCTGTATGATCTTTTCTTTCCCATATTCGAGAGGTAGATTGATTATCTTAGCAGAGTTTAAAAATCGATCTATGTGATCTTCAAGCCTGAAGACAGCGGGTGTTCCATCATCTTCATAAGCTCTGATCCCTTCAAATATACCAGTCCCGTAATGTAATCCATGTGACAGTACGTGAACTTTAGCATCCTGCCAATTTACAAATTCTCCATCCATCCATATGTAATCTACTTCTTCCATATTTTCAAGAAGATATTCTGCTCAAATAAAAGTTTTGATTAAAATATAGCTAATTACGAACTATTAAATAATCAGGTAAATATTAGAAATCATGGACAAGAGGTTATCCAGTATAGGATTCGTTCTCTTGATTATAGGGATCATCTTGATCGTTGTTTTTTGGCCTTTATTTGGTACGAGTGCAAGGGATGTTAATAAAAAAGATGGTAAATTCAAAGATTATAATGCTGGAGACAAAATAACCATCCACGGAACGATCACTGAAATAAATGAAAACGATTTTCCTTCATATATAGAAAATATAGGTGTCGATGATAACGTCCTTTTTGAATTAGATGGCAATATTTGGATATTAGTTAAAGATAAAAACAGTATAGATTTTAAAGAAGGAGAGGAAGTATATTGTGATGTGGTTCTACAAGAGGGAGAAAGTTTTGGTAATTCTTACGAATATTGGCAGTTAGGTAAGAATAAAGACATCCGTTTAAAAAACAATCTAAACTATGTATTTTATTTTATAGCTGGTACGGGTACAGTTATCTCTTCTGCGGGTTTCGTGAGAGAGTAATATCAATGCATTAAGTTAAAATATAATGTTGTAAGATGTGCTTTTGATGACAGGTGCTACTGATAACTCCCAAATTGATAATTCTTATACTGATTGGACTGAAAAATATAGACCTAGAAATTTATCTGGAGTGATTGGAAATAAGAAAGCCAAGAATGAATTAAAAAGATGGGCAGGAAAATGGATATCGGATAAACCAGATAAAAAAGCTGTGATATTGGCTGGTAAACCTGGGATAGGTAAGACGACCAGCGCTCTAGCCCTGGCAGAAGAGATGGGATGGGGAGTACTTGAGATGAACGCTTCTGATGATAGGAACAGCGATGCGATAAAGAATTTTGTCGGTAGGAGTGCCGTTGATGATACTTTTTCTGTAAATGGAGATTTTATACCATACAATGAAGGTAAAAGGACACTTCTTATCCTTGATGAAGCCGATAATGTGTTTGGAAGTCAGGATAGAGGAGGTATCAGAGAGATTGTAAATACGGTCAAGAAGACTCAGCAGCCAATAGTCTTGATCGCTAACGATTATTATGATCTTAGAAGGAGGTCTGAAGCACTGAGCAGGATGTGTAAGAAGATAGAATTTGAACCAGTCAATAAAAGTGAGATCATCTCTCTTCTTCAAAGTATATGTAAAAATGAAGGTATCAAATTCGATAATAAAGCCCTTCAATCAATAGCTGATCGTGCAGATGGTGATGTTAGGTCTGCTGTAAGAGACTTAGAAAGTGTCTCGACAGGAAAGGATAGAATTAAAGTAGATGATATAGATGCGCTAGGGTTTAGAAACAGGGAAGCTGAGATATTTCCTTCCTTAAAAACAGTCCTTCAAAAAAGAGATCCTATCGAAGCCAAACAAAGTGTAAGATATCTGAACGAGGAGCCTGGAAATTTGATTGTTTGGATAGATGAGAACATGCCAAGGGAGTATGAAAATCCAACGGTTCTATCCAATGGTTATCACTGGCTTTCTAAAGCAGATATTTACCTCGGCAGGGTGATGAAAGGGCAATCGTATAGTTTCTGGAGTTATGCTACAGATATGATGACAGCAGGAGTTTCGATCGCCAAAGATCGCACATATACTGGCTGGACAAGGTACGCTTTTCCAACCTGGATCAGGAAGATGAGTAACTCTAAAGGTAAGAGATCTATGAGGAGAACTTTAT
>CAYSTL010000028.1:7736-16122 GCA_964433785.1 uncultured Thermoplasmata archaeon | reverse complement strand
TGGATCAATATCCATATTTGACACCTTGTTAAATCTTTGTCATCATAGAAAACAGCTGAAAATATCTATATGTCAATCCTTTTCAATTTAGCTCACATTTTTGAGCATTGATTACCATAATTTTTACTGTCAAAGGCATGTGAGCTAATCCCCAATGGGAGTAAGACTAGTATTTATGTTCTATTTATTCCCATTTTCTTATTCGATTGACCTAATATTCAAATTAAGGTGATTTGATTTGAATTATGCATATTTTTGTAAGGGGGTAATAGTAATGAGTAATGTAATAAACTTACTCAACTTATACTAATATTCATTTCAACTGTTTTCTACAAAACTTGATGTTATATTCAACTATATAAATGTTCGGATATAAGCGGTTAATTATGATAGGTTCTCCTAACTTTATCGATGGTTTGGAAGTGTATAATACCGTCTTCAGAAAGAGTATAGATATCAAAATTTTTAAAGTCTGTAACATCTGAAAGCATCTCGGAAAAAAATTTTTCAGAATTGATCACATCTCTCCCCTCAGCCATAGGACTGAAGGCTGGTAAAATAACTATACTATGCTTCTTACTATGAAGAAAACACGGTTGTTTTATCACCGCACCAATCTTGTCTCTTATCTTTAGAGAAGGGTGTTCATGCCCCATGATAAGTATACCTGAGTAATCTAATTTAAGATGTCCATGCGTTATGAAAAGATCTCCTATCTTTATTGATTCTTCATAAAATGGGACACCCTTATATTCCGTTAGATTTTGTAAGTAATTATCATGGTTACCTCTAACAATAGTCAGATCACAATCCTGTAGGATATAATCCATGGTATCTAATATATCAGAGAATTCTCTCTTCTCACTCCTTCCAAAATCATGTTTAAAATCCCCTGCAACAACAAATGATCTTGGATCATATTTTTCTTTTATGGTGGATATTTTATCTAATACCTCGTCTTTCTGAAAAAGTGGTAAAGAAAAACCTTCTTCTTTTAATCCAGATTCATATCCCATATGGATATCGGCTAATATTATCAGGTCTTTAGGTTTATACCAAGCACAATAATCTGATGTGAGAAACAGTCCAGGTTCAACTTCGATCTTCTTCATCTTACACTAATAAACTATTTCTCTAAAATAATCTTTATCCCTTACTATATTGAAGGCATCTTCTTCTTTTGCTCTCTCTTTTAAATCACTATTCAGCTCAGTAGATTTTTTTAAAAAGGGCTTAACCAGATCGTTTTTACCCTGTCTAGCAGCTATTTTTGCTTTATAATACCATGCTCTAGCTTCATGTTGATTATCTTTAACAACTTCGTTGAAATATTCCATAGCCTTTTCATAGTTCCCCATCTGGTATATACAGGCCCCTTTGTTCACTTTTGCATCAATATCTTCTGGTTTTTCCTCTAAAATTTTATCAAATATATCTATCGCTTTTTCATACTCATCTAGATTGAAAAGACAGGCACCCTTATTGTGTAATAGGTCTATATTATCTTCACCAAGTTCAGTTAATTTATTGTAAATCGCGATAGCTTCTTTGTAATCACCTTTTCCATATAAATTTCCAGCCTTGCCGTAAAGTAACTCTATATCGTCAGGTTTGTATTCAAGAGCTTTATCGAAATATTTCTCTTCATCTCCAGTTATCGAATATGCTTTTTTATATATCTTAAGAGCCTCTTCCTTAGCACCTAGATTCTCTAGCATATTTGCCTTTCTCTTTAAGAGCTCAACATTTTTAGGTTCAAAAGATAACACTTTGTCCATCAATTCTACACTCTTTGGTTCTTGTTCTAAGGCTTTTTTATAAAGCTTCTTTGAATATTCTTTTTTTCCTATCTCCTCCAATCTCTCAGCTTGTTCTTTTAAAAATTCAGGATCATCAGGTTTGAGATTTATTATCTTCGATAGTACCTTTTCATCTTCTGAGTCCAAGTTCAATATCTTTTCATAAGCCCTAGCCGCTCTCTTGTATTTATTTTCCTTTTCAAAGGCTTCTGCTTCTAGTCTCCAAAGATCAGCATCATCTGGATTTTGTTTTACCAATCTATGTAGATACTTAAGATTCTCTTTGTCATCCTCCAATAAATCCCTAAATGAATCCATTGCCCTTTCTCTCCAGCCTAGCATACGAAAAACATTTGCTTTATTTATCTTAGCCCTCTTATTGTTTGGATGCTTTTTTAACACATCATTGAAACACATCAGAGCGTATTCTCCCATCTCATCCATGCTAACATATGCCAATCCCTTATGAAGTAAGGCTTCTGTATTATCTGGATTCCTATTTAGAGCCTTTTCAAAACACTCTAATGACCTGCTATATTTACCCAATTTGTATAACTCCTTCCCATATTCAGTAAATAAATCAGAAAGCTTATCTGGATCCTTGAAAGTATCATCATTTTCTTCTAATATATCCACTATTTTATTATAATTGGAAATTGCTTTCTTAATATTCCCTTTATTTTTAGCGCTTTCAGCTTTAGATTTTAAAGATCTTATTTTTTTAATCACTTTTTTTTCCTTACCTCTTCCAAAAATCAATATAATTCCCCTTTCATTCTATACTGAATATAATATTCTCATATCATACAAATCAAATATAAAATCTTCGGTCAGCTTATTCATCTTAGAAAAATTAAGATAAGGCCAGTTAAAATAATATTTTACCGACTTCTTTATCCATTTCATCAAGAAATTGATCTAAATTATCTTTTGGTATAGTGGCGCCAGCAGCAATATCGTGTCCTCCACCACTTCCCTCATGGTTACCAGCGATCTTTCTGCAGAGAGATCCAAGGTCTAGGCCTCTATTCACCATATCTTTCGTCCCTCTAGCTGATAGATCGATATCTCCATCCACTTCGGTCATTCCAAATGTAGGATACCTCTGGTCTAGTAAATACAGCATCCCTAGACCTGCCAATTCTCCTTTCCTTTCTTTCTTTTCCTCAAAAAAATACTGGATATGATCCTTTTTTTCTATACCTTCATCTTCTAACTGGTTCAATCTTTTGATCATCTTTTCCCTGTACTCCTTTCTGATCTCTTTACCCTTTTTTATCGAAGATTTATCACCTAAGCAGATAGATAAACCCAAACCAGCTTGATTAGTTCTTGCACATGAATTGAGTAATTTATAAAGAAGTTCGATGTCGAAGTCTAAACCTTCGTTTAGAAAGTGTGGGCCCTTTACAGATTCAATAACATGATTTGGTATGTCTTTTCTCAACAATGATAAAACAAGGATCGAAGTCAACCTTCTATCTTTATCACCCGGTAGTTCCAGTACTGATGTCTCAGGATCGAGATCTATTTTATCGATTAATTCATCTATCTTAGCTTCTCTTCCAGATATCTTTGGAAAATAAGGATCGCCAGCCTTCATAAGTGCATCTTTCAGCCCTTCACCATCTATGTATAACCCATACTTCTTTTTAAGAACCTTCTTATCTATAGCTGTATCTACTATCTGTTTATTCACACCTTTAAATCCACCTATATTTTGTTTATCTGCTGCAGCTCCGGCTAGTGCATAAAAAACATTTGACCAGTTGCCTTTATCATGATGTATTGAAAGTAAGAAAGTTAAGGTAGATCCGCTTATTTCTCTTGCACCATCAATACCATAGGAATGAGGGTTAATAAAAATGTGATTTGAATTTCCTTCGATATTTTTTTCTACTTTATGATGGTCAAGAACTATCGCTCTTTCCGTATTTTCTTTAATCCTTTTCAGATGACTATTACCTATATCTGTACAAATAACTGGTAAACCTTCAGGTATGTTATCAGGGAATGAACTCACAAATGTAGTATGAAATCCTTTTTGTTCCTTCATCAGAGCTCTTACGAGAACAGCTGCTGACGTTATCCCATCAGCATCATAATGAGTTATAATCCTAAATTTATCATATTCTTCTAGTATGTTCGATGCTTGTTCTAGCTTTTTTTCCAATTTGTCGGGGAGAGTTAGCAATTTACCCCCTTCTTCAAAATCGACTTATTATTGTGTAAGCATCTCTGCTTTATCTATCGAATAATTCCAGTCTTCAGGAAGTTTTCCCTGTTCTTTATAGTATTTTACTAATCTTCTTATTTTGGATTCGACTAATTGTCTACCTCTTTTGTTAGATGTATCTTTTGGATTCCTTTTCATATGTTTATTTAGATTAACAGCCTTTTCCAACAAAGCCATCAGATCTTCTGGGATCTCAGGCTCTAAATCGTTTTCTTCCGTTATATCTGTTATACTCTTGCCTGTAGCCATCTGAACATCTGGTATTCCGTGCTGATCCCTTAATTTGATCCCTATCTCACTGGAAGTTAAACCTTGTCTGGCTAACTGTACAACTAGATCTTCTATTTCGCCTTCTTCCTTTTCAGCCCACTCTGGAAGTGAGTCGATATTAGGACGTTCTGAACCTGACTTACCTTTTGTGGAATTATGCATTCTTGCCATATTTTACCTCCAATATATAATGCTGTAATCTTGATTTAAACTTGCTATTGGTTCATATAAGTTATTTTACTTTAAAGTCACTATGGGGTGATATATAAATTGATTGGTTTTAAAAAATGGAGGAAAGAATGTTGAAAGGGGTTTTTATTCTCTCCTTTTTTTGATATACACGTATATCGCAACTGAGAAGAGTGTTATCATCAAAGGAATCAATTCCATACCTGGTGCGTATCTCCACGATGGACGAGCTTTTACAATATTAGATTTAGGTCCTTCCCCAGCGCTATTTACCGCACTAACACGATAATAATATGTATTTTCGTTCTTAACCGAGGTATCGTTATAATGTGTAACATTACCAGGAACAGTCTTTATCAACTCTAATTGGTTATTTTTCTTACCTCTGTAAATATTATATTTCGTTATTTCGCTTCCACCATCATCAGCTGGAGGTGACCATGTTAAATTCACAGTACTGTTCCCAGGTTCCGCCTGAAGTCTTCTAGGAGCGGTTGGTACTTTATCATTCGGCCCATGGCTTCCTGAAGGCTTAGCTTTGGTCAAATTCGATTTTGGACCTTCACCCGCATTATTAACTGCACTTACCTTATAATAATACCAATTCCCATTTTCTACTGAGTTATCGGAATATTTTGTGGTTCCTCCATTGACATCCGTTAGATATTGTAATTTATTCTCATTCTGACCTCTATAGATCTTGTATTTCTCAATCTGACTCCCACCATCATCAACAGGAGGTGTCCAACTTAAACTGATTGTAGAATTCCCACCTTCTGCTTCCAGATCTTGTGGGGCGGTAGGTGTAGATATTATAGTTGATTGCACAGTATTGCTTTGTTGGCTCTCCCCTTCATCATTTACTGCTGTGACATAGTAATAATAATCAACACTAGTTTTAACATCTGAATCTGTATAACTAGTAGAACTAACTTCATGAAAGAAATCAATATCATCTTTACTTCTACCTCTATATATCTTATAACTTGATATCTGTAATCCACCATCCTCACTTGGTTCACTCCAATCTAAAGAGATATTATTCTGGTTACTAGAAGCTTTTAGATTAGTCGGTGAAGATGGTATGGTTGTCACTTCTTTACTAACTATTATACTGGAATCACTCTCTCCTATATCGTTCACGGCGGTGACGTAATAATAATACGTAGTTCCAAGATCGATATCCCTATCTGTAAAACTGGTTGAATTTACGCTTTCATATAAGGTCAGATCGCTTTCAGATTTGCCCCTATAAATGTTATAATGAGATAGCTGTAATCCACCATCATCTGAAGGCGCATCCCATGATAATAATATATCATCATCTTGTTCAGAAGCCTTAAGATTTGATGGGGAAGATGGTTTAGTTATTATCTTGATACTTTGAGTGCTACTTGGATCGCTTTCTCCAATATCATTTACTGCTGTCACGTGATAATGATAAGTTACACCCTTTTCTATCGAATCGTCCAGATAATCTGTATTGTTGCCATCTATCTTTACTAATAACGATTTTGTATCTTTATCTTTTCCACGATATACATTATAGTGGGTTATCGCTCTTCCACCATCATCCGATGGTTGTGTCCAATCTAGCGATGCATAGATTTGATCTTCTGTAACTTCAAATTTCTCCGGTGAGGATGGTTCAGTGATCACTTCTATATTCACAGTATCACTAGCACCACTTTCTCCTTCATCGTTGGTAGCTGTTATGTAATAGTAGTATACTGTACCCTTCTGTATATCAGAATCAGTGAATCCAGTTGATCCCACCTCAGAATAGAAACCCATATTATCCTCAGATGTTCCTCGATATATATTATATGATATCTCAAGACCACCATCATCAGATGGTCTATCCCAGGTAAGATAAATACTGCTTCCGTCTTCATCGACGTTCAGATTATTTGGAGATGAAGGTTTCGTAGTCACTTTTGAACTCACTATACCAGTGGGGTCACTCTCACCTACATCGTTCACAGCTGTGACGTAATAGTGATATGAAACACCTTTCTGTATATTGAAATCCGCATATTCTGTTGAATTTACAGATAAATACAAACTGATATTATCTTGAGAAGTCCCTCGGTACAAGTTATATTGAGATATAAACAATCCACCGTCATCATTGGGTTGTTCCCAGGTAAGTGATATATTAGAATCACCTTCTTCCACTTGTAAATTGTCAGGTGAAGATGGTCTAGTAGTCACCTTGATGTTTTCTGTGCTGCTTGGCTCACTTTCTCCAACTTCGTTTACAGCAGTGACATAATAGTAGTATTTCACTCCCTTTTCGATAGCTTCGTCTAAATATTCTGTTGAATTGACTTCACAGTAAAATATTATGTTATCTTTACTTTCTCCTTTGTATATATTGTATGCTGTGATATCTCTTCCACCATCATCTGAAGGTCTTGTCCAATCGAGGTCCACATTGTCTTGACTTTGTTGAACAGTAAGATCAATTGGATTGGATGGTGAAGTGATCACTTCTTTATTGACAAAGTTACTAGCATCGCTCTCTCCTACATCGTTTACAGCGGTTACATAATAATAATAGGTTACACCTTTCTGGATAGAATCATCTTCGTAATAATGTGTATTTGAATCCACATCAGTTAAGAGATTCATTCGATTTGTATCATCACCTCGATATATTCTATATCTATAGATCGAGTTACCTCCGTTTTCATCTGGTTTTTCCCAGTTCAATTCTATCGAATCTTTTGTCGTACCAGCACTTAAGTTCAAAGGTGTTGATGGCTTTGTCTCAACTGTTATATTCACTTTATCACTTGGAACACTCTCACCTATATCATTTACTGCGGTCACATAATAGTGATACTTTTTGCCTAAGTCAATATCTGTATCATTAAATCGTGTGTTAATAGTTTCAGAATAATAACTAATATTGTTTTCATCAGTCCCTCTATAAATCCTATAACTGGTTAATTCCAACCCACCATCATCAGCCGGTGGATTCCAATCGAGATATACATCTGTACCGTTCTTTAATGCCGTTAAATCAGATGGAGATGAAGGTTTTGTTGTGATCATTATACTCTGGGTAGAACTCGGTTCACTCTCTCCGACTTCATTCACTGCTGTTATGTGATAATGATAATCTATCCCTTTCTCGATGTTGGTGTCCATGTAATCAGTTGAGTTAAGCTGGACATAGAAACTTAGATTATTCTCACTTTCACCTCGATATATCAAATATTTTGTTATCTCTCTCCCACCATCATCTGTGGGCTCACTCCAATTTAGATATACATCTAGTTGTTCTTCGATCACCGAAAAATCTCTAGGAGAGGAAGGAGTAGTAGTAACTTCAGACCAGTCTGTACTGCTCGGATAGCTTTCTCCCAGATCATTGACAGCAGTAACATAATAGAAATAAGTTTCTCCCTTCTGGATTTCAGTATCTAGATAACTTAATTTATCAACAGTAGTTAAGAAGCTGATATTATTTTCAGATCTACCTTTATATATTTTGTAATGCAGTATATCTAGACCGCCATCATCTACAGGTGGATCCCAACTTAAAAAGATATTATTGTCTTGTTGTACAGCTTCGAAGTTGGTAGGGTATGAAGGCTTAGTGGTAATTTTAATACTTTCAGTATCACTCGGATCACTTTCACCAACACTGTTGACAGCGGTGATCTGATAATGATAATTCACACCTTTTTCAATATCTGTATCTAAATAATCGGTTGAATTCACTTCGATGAAGAAACTAAGATCATTCTCACTCTGTCCTCTGTATATCATATATTTTGTTATCTCTCTCCCACCATCATCTGTGGGCTCACTCCAATTTAGATATATATCCAGTTGTTCTTCTATCACCGTTAAATTCTTAGGAGGAGAAGGCACCGTAGTG
>CAYSTL010000028.1:0-7636 GCA_964433785.1 uncultured Thermoplasmata archaeon | reverse complement strand
ATCCAGTTGTTCTTCTATCACCGTTAAATTCTTAGGAGGAGAAGGCACCGTAGTGACTTCTTCATCTACAACCATAGTAGGTTCACTTTTTCCTACATCGTTGACTGCTTTAACATAATAGTAATATCTAACACCCTTCTGGATATTACTATCTAAATATTCATTCGAATCTACGCTCACATAAAGACTCAGATTATCTTTAGATGTCCCTCTGTATATCTCATAATGTACATCTAGTCCGCCATCATCAGATGGTGGGCTCCAATTCAAGGATATATTATCATCAACTTGAGATGCTTCTAGATTGGTTGGTGAAGATGGCTTCGTTGTTACCCTTATACTTTTAATATCGGTTCTATTACTCTCCCCTACTTCGTTTACAGCAGTTATGTAATAATAATATCTAACTCCTTTTTCAATACTGTCATCTAAATATTCCGTAACATTCCTATCCACACTAACAAATAAAGATATACTATCCTTACTTTTCCCTCTGTATATTTTATATCCCGATATATTACGTCCGCCGTCATCAATAGGCTCGGTCCAATTTAAATATGCATATATTTGTTCTTCTATTAGATTGAAATCTGTAGGGGATGAGGGGACAGTTGTAACTTCTTCACCAACAGTATTGCTGGATATACTTTCTCCGATGGAATTTACAGCAGTTACGTAGTAATAATATTTCGTCCCTTTAACTATAGAACTGTCTGAAAAATATGTCGTTTCTCCATCAACTGATGTATAAAATGAAATATTATCCTTGGAAAACCCTCGATATATTTTATAACTGGTTATCTCACTACCACCATCATCCTCCGAAGGTGACCAATCTAATTCTATACTTTCATCTGTTGTTGAAGTGCTCAAATTTAAGGGTGGAGACGGCTCTTCTTTAACCGTTTCATTAACTATATTACTGGGTCCACTCTCTCCAATGTTATTGACAGCGGTTATATAATAGAAATACTTCTCTCCTTTTTCTACAGATTTATCTTCAAATTGTGTAATATTACCTTCAACAGAAGTAATTATAGACAAATCACCTACGTTCTCTCCTCGATATATATAGTAATTAGTTATCGGACTTCCACCATCTTCGTCAGGTGCTGACCAATTTAAATTCAAATATACATCCACAGCAGTAATTGAGAGATCTGATGGTGATGAAGGCTCCTTCTTTACAGTTTTATTTACAATATCGCTCGGTTCGCTCTCTCCCAGATCATTGACCGCAGTTACATAATAATGATAATCAGTACCGAACTCTATGTTTGTATCCATAAATTCTGTAGAATCTGATGATGTGTATAGATTCAAATTCCCTTCCGAATCACCTCTATACACATTGTAATACAATATTTGTAGTCCACCATCATCAGTTGGTTCACTCCAGTTTAAAGAAATATCATAATCAACAATATTTGCTTTAAGACTTGTTGGTCTTGACGGTTTTGTAGTTACCTGGAGATTTTCTATATTACTAGGATCACTTTCTCCGACATCGTTGACTGCAGTTACATAATAGTAATATGTAACACCTTTATCTATAGAATCATCTAAATAATCAGTATCGTTACTGTCTACACTTTTCATCAACGATATATTGTTTTCAGTTTTTCCTCGATATATATTATAATTTGTTATCTCACTTCCTCCTACATATGAGGGTTCGCTCCAATTGAGTAAAACATTTGACTCAAACTGTGAAGCTGTAAAATCAACAGGGGAATTCGGGGGTTCATTATGAGGTGTAGCATTGACGATATCACTTTTATCTCCTTCAGCATATTTACTTTCTGCACTGATCTTATAATAATAAGTTTCTACATTGACGACATCAGTATCGTTGTATCTTTGTTTAGATGAATCTACTGAATTCAAAAATGATAATGAACTTGAACTTGTTCCACGATATATGTTATACTCAACTATTTCATTTCCACCATCCTGTTTTGGCTTTTCCCAACTAAGCTCAACTCTTTTTGGATGTGGTTCTGCTTTCACATTCTGTGGAGTAGAAGGAGTTCCAGTAAACGCATATATTTTGTGGTCGTGTGAAGCGATATACACTGTTCCATCTTTGGCTATAGAAGGACTTGATGTTATCGTGTTTCCAGTTTTGTATTTCCACCGAAGTTCTCCTTTATTGTTTAAACTATATACATATTGGTCTTCCGATCCAAAATAAACATTACCTTTAGAATCAACAGCAGGACTTGAACTAATTTTATCATCGGTGGAATATCTCCATTTTAATGAACCATCAAGATCAAATGAATAAAGATAACCATCGTATGCTCCTACCAATACAGAATTATCAGGTCCAAGTGCTGGACTTGAAAAGATTTTATAACCTATATTGTATTTCCAATTCAGACTACCATTTGCATGGAATGAGTAAAAATTACCATCCCATGAACCAACATAAATCTTCCCATCCTGACAGATCGCTGGGCTTGAAAATATTCCATCACCAGATGAGTACTTCCATTTTAAAGTTCCATTTGGATGTAACGCATAGAAATTGCCATCGTACGATCCAACATAAATGATCCCATCTCGGTCTACTGTTGCCGATGATCTTACCCAACCTTCAGTCGAATAATTCCACTTTTCCGTCCCATCAGGATTCACCGCGTAGATTTTATTATCTCCTGATCCAACTATTATTGTACCGTCTGAAGTTAAAGTTGGAGAGGAATCAACAGCACCATCTGTATCAAATTTCCAATTCAGATTACCATTTAAATCTAAAGAGTAAAGATTTCCGTTTCTAGAACCAAAATATACATTTTGATCATGAATAGCAGGTGTAGAGTAAATAGCTTCATAGTTTTCATCTCCTGCATTGAAAGACCATGCAAGATCTCCATCGGGTTCTATAGAATATAGATTATTATTACTAGTTCCAATATATATATTCCCAATACTATCGATTGAAGGACTAGAATACGCTATCAGAGATCCCGTATCATAACTCCATTTCAACGTTCCATCAACATTTGAAGAATTATACGGGCTTAAATGTGTATGGAACTTATTATACCCAAAGCAAGCCCATTGTACTTCATCCCCACCTGAGCTGTTACTTTTCACCAAGTTATCTTGAGTATTTACTTCTGAACCTGAATTGATAAAACTTGAACCTGTAATTGAAACATTGATAAATAGGAATACAACTAGTATTAAGACTATACCTCTCCTAATTCCTCTCCTACTAACTGGCATTATAGAGCCTCAAAACTAAAGACTCCGTAACATGTTATAAATACTTTACCTATATTTATCACGGATAAAGAAGTGAAAGAAAAATATATTTAGACCTTGTATTGCACCAATTCAGACTTTAGATTATTGAACTCTTTTTCATTCAACGCTTTTGGGAACACCGGTAAAAGAAAGATCCCGTCGTTCACAGCAGTCATGTCTTTTATCCTTTGTATGAAATTAAAGATGTCCCTAAATTCATTATTAGATATCAAAAACTCTATTCCGTGTATCATAAAGACCCCGTGTTGACTCTCTAGGAATGATTTTATTATTTTGAACAGCTCTTTATCATAGTTACCTGGTTTTATAGTCTTGACTTCATCCGAGCTTTCAATATTACTCAACCAAAAGACTGGAAAATTTCCTGAATCGAATTTCTCTATGATTTTTGGAGGAAATATTCTAGTGAAACATAGAGTAGGTATGTCCTTTTTCACGGCATCTAAAAAAATGTTAAAGGATATGATTGCATTTTTTTCCTCTTCTGATATGATGTATGATTCTCCTCTTTTAAGATTAGCTAAAGCTCCCCCTTTTCCAAATGTTTCTCCCTGTAACTTTGAAAGTTCTAGTTTAGTACCTTTATCATGTTTTATCAATTTATAATGATCTTCTTCTATTCTTGTGATATAATTTTCGTCTAAAAGACCTGAAACGATCCCTGAAAAATATCCAGCTAAAAAATACTTATCGCTGACTTTAGAATTGTATGGTTCTATCTTTATCTCATCATTCATCTCGATATCGATATTCGTGAGACCTGAATGTACCGATATAAGCGTAGCTTTAATAGGCAATTCTTCTAAGTCACATTTTTCACCGCTTACGCTAATGGTCTCTTCTCCCCATCTTCTTCCCAACTGATATATTGAAAATCGGGCTTCGTCTGGACCGCTGGTTTGATTGATTATATCTTTTAGATATGGTACTATATCTACAGGCATGGACACTAATTCTGTCATTTTTCTTCATCTCCTATTATAGATTCTGCAAGTGATTTGAAAGCTTTATCTACATTTTCACCAGTCTTTGCACTGGTCATATAGAACGAAAAATCAGTACTGAATTCTTCTTTCTTTTCTCCACCCCAATCCGACAAATCTGCATAAGGTACGGCTTTAAAATCAGGAACCTTATCATACACCTTTTTATAATAATCTATCACTTCTTGATGATTTTCTTCCATAAATATTTGGAAATCTTCATCAGTTATCTCTTCTAGATCCATAACATCCCAATAATCAACTAAAAGATCATACTTGTTTCCTAAAACAAAGATCGGTATCTCACCTGTAACATCGAACAGATTCTTTATCCATTTATCTAAATTCTTGAAAGTGCTTTTTCTTGTAATATCATAAATGATCAAAGCGCCATCACTTCCTTTATAATTAGATTTTTGTAAGGTAGTTTTCAATTTCTGTCCATACATATCCCAGATCATCAATTTAACATCTAGTTCTGGAATCTCCTTCTTTTTTACATTAGTACCAATTGTAGTGATATATTTATCATCAAACCTTTGTTCGACAAATCTTCTTACCAATGACGTTTTCCCAACTGCCCCATCTCCCAGTAAAGGTATTTTCAAGTTGCGTTTTGCCATCGTATATAATAATAAATACATTATCGTATAAATAGATGATGAGGAAATTCTAAATCACAAATCTACATAACCTTTATTAAATATCTAGCACATATTTAAATTGAATATGGAGAAAAAAATACGTCTGAAGTTGGTTATCCTTATTTTTGTTGCCAATATCCTTTTATTGAATTCTAACTTTGTCATATTCTTTGCGGAAGGTGCCGGAGGCGGGTTTGAAAATTTAGAAGGTGATATCAATGCTAATAACCCACCAAATACTCCGACCGATCCCTCACCTGAAGATAACTCATATGGAGTGAGTACAACAGCACAACTTAGTGTATATGTTTCCGATCCAGATGGGGATGAATTAGATGTCACATTCTATGACGCTTCAGATGATAGTCCGATTTCTGTCGATACAGTAGATGGTAATGGAACCTCTACAGTGGAATGGTCAGGGCTATCAGATAATACAAGATACAATTGGTATGTCATTGTAACCGATGGAAGTAAATTTGTTGATTCTTCTACTTGGACTTTTTCTACAGCTTCTATCGATTATATTAAGATAACTGGTTCATCAGGTGGAGATGAATTACAAGATAAGGAAGTTTCTGCAGGCTATGAAAAAAGAGTTTATTGTTCAGCTTATAACCAGGATGATGGATACATTGGAACTACATGGGCTGATTGGTCAGCGGAAGGTGGATCTTCCTCTTTATATTACAATTATAAATCTAACGATAACTTCATCGATGTAGGAGATATCCCTGGAGATGTGTGGCTCAATGCCACTCACGATACGATGAAAGATAATGTAGTTTTCACTGTAAAAGAACCTACGATCGACTATATAGAAATTGTAAACCAATCAGATAAAGGTTCCACCACAATCGATGATGTTTCACTCCCGATCGATTCCCATATTACAGGATATTCAGCAGGCTTTAATAATTCAGTAGGATACTTAGAAGACGTAAAAGCAAACTGGACCGTAACCAACGATGGTACATCTGCTTCAACCGACCCACTTACAGCAGACCACAGTGTACTTGATACAGGTAAAAAACCAGGTTCCCTAACCTGGAAAGCAGATTATGATGGTATCATCGATTTGGTCAAAGTAGATGTTTATGATAATACACCCCCTCAGCTGAAAGATTTGACAAAATACAAAACTCCAACCACTGGTGATTCATTCACTTTTTCAGTCAATGTTTCGGATAATTCAGAAATAAATAATGTCTTCGTCAACTATCAATTCGATAGTGGAACTTTCTATAATAAATCTATGTCTAAAGGAACAGATAGTTGGGAACATACAGTAACAATACCAAGATCTTCAGAATCTTTAACATATTATTTCACTGCTAATGACCTTGCTAATAACTGGAATTCAACATCACAAACAAATTTAGACGTCGATGATAATGATCCCCCTTCAGTAGTTGATACTACAACGGGCATACCTGATACAGATACAGTATTCAACATCACAGTAGATGCATCCGATAATAGAGAAGTTCAAGAAGTTATTCTAAAATACACTATTTCAACTATTGAAGATAAAATCCAAAAAAACAGTACTATGAATCCCAGTTATTGGAAAAAGATCTATATCCCCAATGATGCGACTGAATTGAGTTATTATATCCTAGCTATTGATGAAACTGGTAATTCAGGATCAACTAGTACAAAAATAATTTCTGTAAATGATACTGAAAAGCCGTCTATCGTTGATACAACTACTGAAACGCCTACAACAGGAGACCTTTTTAGTATAACCGCTGAAATAGAAGATAATATAGATATCTCAGATGCTTTCTTAAATTATTCTATAAAATCACTCTCAGGGTATGTTGAAACTCATAGAGTGAGGATGCATACTGGTTACTATAAAGATATTTCAATATGGAAAAATGCAACACACTTTTCTTATCGTATCTCTGCTGTTGATACCTCAAATAACTGGGAATGGAACTCTAGAAAAGAATTGACAGTGATCGATAACGATAGTCCAACTATAATAGACCGTAGTAAAGCAATTGGTACTACTGGTGAAGAATATATTTTCAATGCTTCCGTTTCAGACAATATTTTGGTTGAAAACGTTTTCATCAATTATTGGACTGATACTACTATTTTAAATAATGTGAGTATGGAAGAAGATATTAATGACATATATAAATTCACTATTTCACTACCAAACGACAGTACAACTTTATACTACAATATTTTAGCTGTTGACAATTCTTCAAATTGGGCTAAAACGGGAGAAATATCATCTGATATCAAAGATGACCAGTCACCTATGATCAACATCACAACAGAAGAAATACCTACTACTGGTGATCAATTCAATATAACTGCAAATATCTCTGATAATATCGAAGTAAAAAGGGCTTGGTTAGAATTTGATATAACATCTAAAGATGGTGATCATTATCACGATAACTTAACTCTGAATGAATCAACATATTATCTAGTCATCGAGATCCCAAGTGATTCTATAAAAATGAACTATACAGTTTCAGCAGTCGATAACTCAAGAAATTGGAACAGCTCATCTAGATATGAAATTGAAATCATCGATAATGATCCACCAAAGATATCAATCAATATGAATACTGATGCAGTAACTGGTGAAGAATACATTTTCAATATAACTGTCAGGGAAAATATAGATCTAGACCAAGTGACCGCTGTATACTGGACAGATGTCACTAATAAGAAAAAATTAATGTTGAACCGTGACCATGAAAATTTCTA
>CAYSTL010000027.1:0-16661 GCA_964433785.1 uncultured Thermoplasmata archaeon | reverse complement strand
AAGTGACAGAAACAGAGAAAAATAACTATGGAACATATATCATAGTATTAGGAGTCATCATCACAATAGGTGTATTAGGATTAAAAGTCGCAGCGATGGCAAGTGGTTCATTCGAAATATTAGGTGTGGAAATAGCAGATAAGATATATACTGGCGGTGATCATTTCTCTACATATTTCTTTTCAGGATTGATCGTGGGTATCATCGTGATAATAATAGGAATAGCTACCACTTCACAAGTTAAGAAGAAACCTGCTGAAGAAGAGGAAGCAGGCTTCGGAGAAGGATGGACAGAAGAAGAGGAAGAAGAAGGAATATGTCCTACTTGTGGTGCAGTGATCCCGATCGATTCAGAAGTCTGCCCAGAGTGCGGCGAAGAATTAGCACCACCTGAAGAAGAGGAAACCGGTGAAGAGGAGATTATCGAAGAAGAAGTAGAAGAAGAGATGATCGAGTGTCCGATATGCGGTGCTGAAGTACCTGCTGATGCCGAAGAATGTCCAGAATGCGGTGAACCTCTTACAGATATAGAAGAGGAAGAAGAGGATCTCTTCGAAGACCTATAATTAAAAACCATTTATATTTTATTTATAATCTCTTTTATTTTTGATGATATTTTATTAACGATGTCTTCCAGTAAAGACCTTACTTCCTTTAAAAATAAGAATGATTTTTCATAGTACATCAGTGCAGCAATCAAAAGAGTGAAAAATAGACCAAAAGATGTATTGGACATACTTGGATAACGTGTAACCGTTTCTTTTGCCCCTAGATTTTGACTGACCACAACGGTTTGTTCAGCAGCCCATGTGCCGAAGTCAAAGACCAAGTCGGGTATAGGTAGAGGACCCCAGAACTTGAACAAAATCTCAGCATGTATATAATAAAAATCGGTGGATAACGGATAGATTAGAGCTACTCCCTGCCCTAGATCCAGTATTAACGAGCTGATGATGAAGAAAAATGCTATCCAAGCATATTCATAGTACTTTTTATGAAATCTATTTATATATAAGAGATAGGCCATTGGTAGTAGAAATGCTACAAACAGGTTATGAAAAAGTAATCTATGGGTACCTGTAAAAAAGACATCCAGGTCTATAAGAAATGTGAAAGGAAGCATCAACAATACTTTCCGAGTATCGACCCTAAGTGCAAAAAGGATCAGTACAGGTATCGTGATCTGTGCGAAGGTATCCATCATTTGGTAATACTAGTATATTGGTATAAAAAAATTTAGATAAACCTAATCAAATTGTGGTCTGTGAAAAAGAAAACGATCTACGATATACTGTTTCGGAGAACCTTTATTCGCTTTTTGTTAGTTTCTAGTTTTTTCTTATTCTTTATCACTTTATTATTCACCAATATAGGAGAACCTGAACCTTCAGTGTTCTGGTATACATCAGAATTATTTTGGACATTCTGGATCGGTATCGTTATTGCGATATTTGGAATACTAATTTCGATCAAAGAACAGTACCGGGTAGAAGGTTTTTTAGGAGTGTTCATCCCTCTTATCTATCTTTATACACTTCCCAGTTACGCTCATGAGATGGTGGTAGTTTTTGATGTTTATCATGTCATACCACCAGCACTCGATATTATAAGGACTGGCACCGTGAACATGAATAGTGTTGAATTTCCATTTTCTCATATTTATTACGCTGCCAATATGATGGTCCTTGATCTTGATGGCCTGCAGTATGCTAGATTATTTCCAACTGTTCTTTCATCCCTGATCGTCTTATTCATATATACAGTGTCTAGAAGGATATCTAAAAAATGGGCCTTATTGGCACCCATGATATTTTTGTCATTGAATTGGTACATGGAGTATCACATGTGCAGACAGGCATTTGGTGTCATGCTTTGGACGGCTTTTTGGGTTACCTTTTTCCTGTTTATAGAACGGAAAAATTACAGACTGGGGTTACTTTCAAATTTGTTATTGATCTCTCTGATACCTTCTCATCCAGGTATATTGATAATAATCTCTTTTAACCTGGCTGCTTTGACTTTCATCTTGTTCTTCTCTCTACGTGATAAAGATGAAGAATGGTCTTATATCAAATATTCAATACCAGTGATAACGGTTTATGCAGTATCTTTTCTACTGATCTACAAGTTCGTTCCTAACATAAATCAGTTCATAACAACGATGTACGAGCAGGTGATAGAGGGTGGTTTCAAAGGTTTTTCACTAGGTGGTCCTTCTCAGACCAGTTTGCAGTATGGATGGGTAAATAAAATAAGGATGGCTGCAGGAGCTTTTCAATCTATAGTTGGATTGATAGGTTTTTATGTTCTATACAGGCTGGATTCTAAAAGAGCCCTTGTTTTAGGTGCTTGGTTTTTCTCCTGCTATCTATGGCTTTTCTATTCCTTCACACACAATGGATTTTTGATAGAAAGATCATTCCTTACAGCCCTGGTTCCAGCATCTATATTGATACCAGCTATCATTGAATATTTTAAACCCGAAAATTTGGATCTAAGAAAATTTACAAAGACATCGATAATAGTTGTAATAATAATATTTCTGCTGCTTGTACCCTTAACCAAGAACAGTATAGATACGATCGAGACACCCACCGATCAAGCTTTTCAGGCCGGAAGATTTGCTCAGAAGAATTTTGAAAAAAGGATGTTCATAACAGACACCCATCAGGGGATGTTCAGGTATTTAGAAAGTACCAGCGATTCATCAGTTTATTTTAGAGCTAGGACTAGAGGTCATCAGAAATATTTCGAGAACGGGATGACATTTGGGTATCCTATCCCAAGAACAGATGATCCATCCTTACCAAAGATCCTGTTTGTAGATTATATAAAAAATTACTTTCATATACGGTATGGTGATGAAAAGGTGGTAGATAAAATCGAAGGATATGAGAACGAGGTGAGTCGGACTTCTTCGAATGTATATTCAAGCGGAAGTGCGAGGATCTATTTCAATACATCATAGATGATTTTTTCATATCTTTCAGCTATCTTATCCCAGTCAAATTCCTTTATCCAATCTGGATTCACCTTCTTGTTCAGGGCTAACACCAGCTCACCTAAGAACTCCTCATCATTACTGTATGTAAAGACACCTTTTTCTTTACCAAATAATCTCTCAACTGTAGGCATATTTTTACTTAGAACAGGAACACCGCACCCAAGATAGTTAAGTACTTTACTACCAAACGTCAATTTATTCATAGCTATCTCTTTTCTGGGATTCAATCCAACATCCATCGCACTTATATAGGGCGCCAGGTTGTCATATTTTACTCCACCAGTAAAGATAACTCTGTCATCGACTCCAACCTCTTTTGCCAGTTCCTTTAAATTGGAAGCATAATTTGTATGTAGTCCTGGACCTACGATCAATAGTTTTATCCTTGGGTATCTGTTTATTAGGCAAGGCATCAATTCTATTATGCTCTCTAGGTCGATCCATTTTTCGAGCGAACCAGTATAACCCAATACAGGATGTTTCAAAGAATAGACATCTTCTATACTGGTAGGATCAGAAGGGTGTATAACATCGGTATCTATGCCGTTAGGTATCACGTATATTTTTTTATCGACTTTCTTATTGAGATAATCTTTGAATTTCTTTGTAGGGGTTATTATTCCATCTGCATTCTTCAGATTGAAATCAGTAATATATCCTGCAGTATGCCTGACTATGGTCTTCAAGGGTGGATTGTAATAAGAAGAAGCACTCTGAGGAAAGTAATCTAGAAAATCGATGACTAGAGGTGTATCATTGAAATTAGCCCAAAATCCAGGTATTATATTTGACGATACTATCAGATCATAATCTTCCGCAATCCCAGCTATCTTACTTAGATGACTAAATGAGTTATGTAGATAATAGCTGCTGATATCACCATCAATTTTCTTATCCATCTCTATAAGGTTGCAGTCAGTTTCTCTTATATCTTCTTCAAATATTTTGAAATGACAGACATCGATTTCGTGTTTATCTGCTAATCTATCGAATATGAAATTTAATCTATTGGGAACTGGATGACCAGTCCAATCTGTTGTGGGTATGACTAATATATTCATCAGCATTACCTTTGTATTTACAGTATGATCTCTTGAAGGTCATACGCACCATTTACAGAGAGACCGCACTCTTTTTCTACCTTTCTGACGATTTTGTCGATCCTTTTATCGATTTCAGTATCGAAGTGGGTCAAGATAACTTCCCCAACATTGATGTCTGAAAGGATATCGATGATATCTTCAACACCAGTATGATCTTCTCTATTCTCTACAAACGTAAGCTCGTGTATCAGTAAGTTTGCACCGTCGGCTATACTTTTGATCTCTTCGCTATGAGCAGTATCTGAGGTGTATACCACTTCTGACTTCTTCTGATGGATTTTAAAACCCATACTGTTTTCTGTGTGTTTTGTTTCGAAGGTTTCTATCACTGCATCTTGAAGTTCTTTTTTATCACCAGCTTCCATCAGTTCGAAATCGATATCGGCTCTCTCGTACTCTCCGCATGATTTCCAAAAATTCTGTAAATAGTCTCTGATATCTGGATGACAGATTATTTTGAACTCTGCTTTATCCGTTCTCAGCCACGATGCTTTGCTCAGCGAAGGTAAGTCCTGGATATGATCAAGATGTTCGTGAGAGATACCTATTATGTCTATATCCTCCGAATTAAAACCTGCTTCCTTAAGTCGTAACGGAACGGCCATACCACAGTCCAATAGTATATTATTTTCAGATGTTTGGATCAAAATGCCGGATTGGGCTCTTTCAGGTATAGGCACAGCTCCCGATGAACCAAGTATGGTAACTTTCATATTACCCAATATTGATTCATCCCTTTTATCGATTTCGAAGTTTCAGTAGTTATCGATGAACCATTCTATACACTCATCTATTCCTTCATCCAGATCCATTTCTGGCTCATAGTTCAATTTGTGTTTGGCTTTACTTATATCCGCATAGTTTCTGTAAATCTCTCCGGCCCTTTCCTCTCCATATTCAGGTTCTGGGATATCGTATCCATGTTTTGACATCTTTTCATCTATCACTTCGTATAGTTCGTTGATACTCGTTTCGACACCAGTAGCCACCTGGAACAATTCAAAATCATCCTCTAGATCGCTGACAGTAGCAAGATAGAGTGCTTGAGATATGTCTTTTGTATGTATGAAGTCTCTAGTCTGCCCACCGTCACCATAGATGGTCGGAGTTTCACCATCGATTATCTGTTTTATGAACTTGGCTACAACACTTCCTTTATGCCATGATTTTGGACCATATACGTTGGAAAAGCGCAGAGCTACAGTATTGAGCTCATAGCTTCCAGAAAATGCACTGCAGTATCCCTCACATGCTAGTTTACTAGCACCGTAGGGAGAAAGAGGTTGAGGTACTTTTTCTTCATGGATGGGCATATCCTGTTCACCCAAAGGAGCTGCAGAAGATGCTTGGGTGAAATTATCTATATTGTTTTCAACAGAGGACTTCAGCACGTTTATTGTCCCTAATACGTTGATCTCAGCATCATTTTTTGGATCTTTCACAGAATCGATAACATCTGTCTGGGCAGCGAGATTTATAACGTGATCACATCCTGCGATCGATTCATCGACATCATCTTTATTCGTTATATCGCCTTTGTAGAAATCGATCCTGTCTTCAGAATAGCCATCTATGCCTTTCAGATATTCTAATCTTCCAACACTTAAATTATCTAGAACATTAATATCCCAATCAGTGATTTCCAATAAATATTCGATAAGATTTGTACCTATAAACCCGCATCCTCCAGTGACCAAAACTTTTTTCATATCGACACCATTCCTTTTGTTCTTTTAGAATAAATAAAGTATATGCATTTTTTGGTCATAAAATTGGTGTAACTTCTGCTTTTGGATTACCTTCAGAGATCTTAAAGGATAATGAATACAGAGGACTGTTGGATTTCTCAGTATAGAAACATATAACCCCGTTTATCATTTCGATCTTTAAAACTTCATTAGCTGTGATCTTCAATTTAGAGATATCTTCTCCTCCATCTGTACAAAATCCAATGAAAGAATGACCTTTACTGACCATAGTTGGTATTATATTATTCAGCTTTGTGACTGATCTGCTGCCATAAGTTCCTATGATAGAATTCAGCCCTATCATAAACGTATAAGGGGATTTACTATCTGGTATTTGATTTGATATCTTACTCAGATCAAAATCAGAGTAGAGATCTTCACCTCTCAATTCTAAACTGTTTCCATCTGGTTCTGGTAAGAACTGCTGCAAAACAAGTAAATTTTTCATCTTCTCCTTGGGTACGTATCCATCCAATAACTCTTTGATCTGCGATGAATTATACCCGAAAGGAGGAAGTGTTATCGTCCCACGATTAAGAATACAAGAATTGGATAACAATGCGGACATGATATTTTCTAGAATTTCTTTTGGTATTTTTTCGTCAATTTCAATTATATGAGAACCAGGATACTCAAGACCGTCTATAACTTCGTCGATATTTTCGTATCCTGTTGATATCTTATCTGGTTTTTCCACTAAAATAGGTTCTTTTTTCATCCTGGTGAAATCATCTGGTATGTTCGTTTCGATCAATCTAAAATTACCATCATACAAGCTGAAAGTATATTTTGATTTCTGTATCTGTTTACCTTTCAACTTTTGGATATTCATCTCTCTTAACACTTTATCATTATGATATTTCTTTTCTAACTCTATTATTCCGTCCACAATATAGTCTATCTTACTGGTTTCATCACTTTCAGTAATAAAAATGAGGTTTGTATTACCGTTGTCAGACAGATCTTTTTGGAGTGCGGATACTATCTTATCCTTTGGGATACCATAATGATCACTCAGTGCTTCGATGCTATCTATGATTATTAGACTTTCTTTAGGTAAACTTCTCTTAACCATCTCATAGGCTTTATCGATCTCTGGAAGAGTTTTACCTATTTCGAAAACGAATTCATTTTTGAATGAGTCGCTCATCTCTTCATCCTCACCGATGATCTCTCCCCTTTCTACCTTACCTTCCAGTTTCTGAAGCTCTTCCTTCTGGAAGGAAAAGCCTTCTTTTTTTTCATATATACTTTTTAAAAATCTTCTGGAAAGGTAAGTTTGAGTCTTTTGCACCTCATCCATAGAGACTGTGTCTATTATTTCATCGGAATAAAAGCTCTTCAGTAGTTTTCTAGCGTTACCGAGAATATCCTGCTGTTTTATCTTCTCTTTAAGCCACGGAAATTGTTTGAATAATTTCTTATCTTCAACCCTCTTTGAGATGTAGTCACTTCTAGCCAGCCCGTAATATTTTTCCATTATATGAAGAGCAAGAGTGGTTTTACCAGTCCCTGTTTCTCCCTTTATGATAAGAGAGTTTCCACCTTTTTCAGAAATAAACGATTGTAATTCCTCAGGGATTATCTTTTCATTATCCATGAATTTCCGCCTATAAGTTTCTATTCAATATTAGATAGGCCGATTTCGTATTATAATAAGTTACGATAATAGTATAAATTACAATTATTGAAAATGAAATTAACAGGTAATAAACAAAATTTTGAATAAAGTAAAAAGATTAGAGATTTAGATTTCTAATTTACCTTTTTGCTTTAATTTTTCTAGAGCCTCATCGCTCTTTTTCTTCATCTCTTCGTCATTCTCCAGTTCATCTTTCACTTTTTTGTTCTGTTCCATGAGCATCTTCTTACGTTCAAGTTCTTCTTCACGTTTCTGTCTTTTCATTTCTATGACATCGGATTTCATATCCATGGCTCTTTCGTGATAATGATCAGCTCGTTCTCTGATCTTAACGTACTGCTGATGAAGATCGTCGGCTTCCTCAGAGATGTCGTTTATCTCGTTATATAAGGACTGTACCTTTTCGTGATATTCCTGAGATTTGTTTGAATATTCTACTACCTTTTCGTGTTCTTTGTCAGCCTTTTCGAATAATTCATCTATTTTACTGTCCAGTTCTTCCACTTCTTCTAAAATTTCGTTTTGTTCATCGAGGAGTTCTTTCTTTTCTTCTAACTCATCTCTTTTTTCTTTTAATTCGTCTAAGAGCTCCTTCTCTTCCTGAACAGTCATTGGAGTTGTTTGATGTTCCATCTCGAGGGCTTTTATCTCTCCTTCTATCTCGTTCACTTTTTTGGGAAGATTATCTACCAGTTTGTCTTTTTTCTCTCTCTTGAACTGTATCAATTCTTTAGCTTTGGATTGATATTCATTTCTTTGTTCTTTGTGCTCTTTTGATTTCTGGGTTAGTTCATCTCTCTTTTCTTTATTCTTGTTCAATTCTTCTCTGAGTTTTCGTTTTTCTTTGTTTAATTTATCCCGTTCTTCTTTATAGAAATTAGCTTCGTCGTTCAGTTCATTTCTCTTTTGAATGAAGTTTCTAAATTTATTTTCTGCTTCACCGATCTTCTTCGGGTCTAATCCCTCTTTGTTTGCCATTTATAATCAACCTTCGTTAAACTTGATTGTATTATAAGATTTTCGCTTATTGTTTTTATTAGTTTTATTTAAGGCTTACTGCTTTATAACCCTCTTCTAAAGCCTGCAGGTTCATATCGACATATTTTTCAGGGAAATCTGATTCCACTGTTTTCTTCAGAGATTCAAGATCTATATCTTCAGATACCTTTGCTAGTGCGCCAAGAAGAACAACATTAGCTGCTTTTGCAGTAGCTATGTTCTCTGCTATCTCTCCTGCAGGTACTTTGAATATTTTTCCTTCTATATCTGGGGTGTCTGTTACTCTCGTACTGTCGACTATAAGATATCTGGATTCCTTCGCAGTATCTTTCCACTCGTCGAGGGTATCTTGATACAATATAAGAAGATAATCGGGTATATCTATGACCAGTTCATCTACATTTTCTTTATCTGCTATAACATCAGAAAAAGCTATACCGCTTCTGACTGCTGCGGAATAAGACCTTTTTTGGACAACATCGTATCCCTGTTCTATAGCCAGTGATTTACCGAGTAAACTTCCTGCTCTAACAGTTCCTTGACCAGCCCATCCACCGATTCTCACTTTAAACATTTTTAATCACCTCTGTGTTCTTCGATCTGTTTATAGATCTCTTCTGTCAGTTCTGGTCTCTCGATATCTGCCAGCGTGCCGACGTATATCTTATCGGTATCAGGATCTTTACTGGTGTTCTCTTTGTACCAGTTCAGCATCTCTATACCATCCATGTTTTTTTTCTTGCCTGTCCTTGTTGGGCACTGTGAAAGTATCTCAATGAATGAAAATCCTTTCTTATCGATGGCCTTTTCGACTTCTGATATGATATCGTTCATATGATATGTGGTCCACCGCGCAACGTGACTTGCACCGGCGGCTTTGACAACTTCAGCTACTTCCATCCCTGCAGCGGGATTTCCATAGGGTGTTGTAAGTGTTTCTTCACCGTAATCTGTTGTGGGAGCAACCTGACCTCCAGTCATCGCATAAAGTCCATTATTGATCATCAAAACGTTCAGGTCTACATTGTTACGAGCAGCATGTAAAAGGTGATTGCCACCAATACCTGCACAGTCTCCATCACCTGAGACAACCATCACTTCAAGGTCTTTATTCCCCAATTTAACTCCCATAGCGTGAGGGATGGCTCTTCCGTGGGTTGTATGTAATGTATCAACTCTCCAGTGTGGTGAAGGTATCCAGGCGGCACATCCTATACCGCTTACAGCTACAACATCATCTTTATCCAGATCACTCGTTTCAACAGCTCTTGACATCGCGTTCAAAACCATCCCGTCTCCACATCCTGGACAGAATGGTGATGGATGACTTCGTATGTATTTTTCCTTGATATCTTCTGAAGTAATCATTCTAACACCTCTGTTATTTTATCGTAAATTTGATCGATGGTTGGAAGTGAATTAAGCCTATCGAACACGTGTAATTTTTCAGAACCTACGCATCTTTCGACTTCCATCCTGTAGCCTCTCAATGAAAGCTCACAAAGAAGTACGTCTGAATTCTCTCCTATATCTCTCATCCTATCTTCTGGACTTGGCCACATCACTTTGGGTCTGAAGAAACCCACATCATATCCTTCTTCCCTGGCTTTCTTGACTGCTCCTCTAGCCGGTCTTGACATCGAACCGTATGAGATGACTACTAGATCAGCATCATCTACATTACTTTCTTCCCAATCTTCGATATCTTTTCTATTATCCTCTATCTTGGATACCAATCTTCGGACCAGGTTATCCTGAGCCTCAAAACTTGAAGTATCTCTCGTTCCGTCTCCCAAGTGAGTGGAACCAGTTACTAATAACTCATATCCATCGCCGAATTTAGGCATCGGTGGAACATGGTCATCTCGATCCGTGTCGAAGAATTCCTCTTCACCTTCTTCTGGGCCTCGTCTCTCAACGGTCTCTACCTCTTCAGGTATCTTCACTTTTTCTCTCATATGGCCGACTCCTGCATCGGCTAGAAGCACTACAGGAGTTCTGTATCTTTCTGCCAGATTGAATGCTTTAACGGTAAAATCGAACATCTCCTGAACTGAGTTAGGGGATAAAGCTATTATCTCGTAATCGCCCTGACTACCGAACCTAGCCTGCATAACATCTCCAGTACCAGGTTTTGTTGCCTGACCTGTAGATGGTCCAGCTCTTTGAACGTTAACCAGCACACATGGTGTTTCGGTCATCACAGCATATCCCAGATTTTCCATCATCAGTGAAAAACCGGGTCCACTAGTTGCGGTCATCGATTTTATACCAGACCATGAAGCACCAGTGATAGAAGCCATACTGGCTATTTCATCTTCCATCTGGATGAATCGTCCACCCTCTTTTGGTAGTTCTTTAGAAAGATGATTCATCACTTCTGAAGCTGGTGTGATAGGATATCCAGCGTAGAATTTACATCCTGCAGCCATAGCACCTTCAGCACAAGCTTCGTTACCTTCTAGGAAGTACTCTCCAGGATCTTTCATTCTTCCTCCTCCTTAACATGTATTGCGAAATCAGGACAGTACAGTTCACATCTTCTACATACTATGCATTTATCTATATCCTTTACCTCTGGAAAATAATTATCATATTGATTCAGATCGTCTGATTCACCTAAAACATCAGTTGGACAGAATTCTATGCAAATTCCGCACCCTGTACACAGTTCTCGATCGATCTCGATTTTTACTTTATCTGACATTTTACCATTTGACCGAAACTACGCAAGAATATAAAGGTTTTTGATTCAATATTTAAAAACACGTCAAGAAGGCGGCCATCTAGAACCTCTTTCTTCGGAATCTCTTTCTTTATAACTTTTAGATGACGGATCAGTTTCTTCCCCACATCTCTTACATTTGAGTTTACCGTCGTCCGTATAGATGGCTGTACTGTTCCCACAGTTTGGGCAAACATAAGCAAAACCTGTACCAGAGGATGTTTCTTCCTTTGTTTCTTTCTCGGTTATGATATCCTCTTCTTTCTCCTTAGGTTTGGAGAACCACTTTATCCCGTGTTTAACGAAGTAGAATGAGTAGTATCCTCCTACCGCTATCCAGAATAATAGTAAAAGGCTGAAATATATGTTGTAATTAGGTATGTCCATTATTTTATCGGGTATAGACATATAGTCCCAGACGAAATGAAGCAGTATAGCTGAATAAAGACCATCTTTAGCAAATAGGTAACCGAAACCTATTCCAGCGATAAATGTTGGAAATATCTTGAAAATATCCCAGCTAGCTAGATGTGCTAATGAAAATATAGCTGACGATAATATTATGAGGATTATGATGAATCTACTCTTTAGGCCAAAACCTCCTATCAAAAACTTTTTTGCATTTTTGTGACCCTTAACTTTAGCATAAAATACCATAGGGACCCCGATGTATATCACCCTAACAACCACTTCTTCCCATACTGCTGCGTTAGTGAAGCCATAAGCGAGTTCCCATAATGGGCTCTCTTTAAGTCCTGAAGGAGTAGAAGGAGAGGTTCCTAAAAGTTCTAGCCCCATCGTGTAAAGGTAAGTCACGAATAGAAGTGCTGCAAATATACATGCGACTCTCATTATAGGACCTTTCAATTTTTTTGGTCCTTCTTCATCATTACTCAAAGTTCTTTTAAAATAACTGAGAAAACCTTTGGTTCCATTATAGAACATCACGATATATGATAGGAATATTATACCAACAAGTCCTATGTAATAGATCGCAAATGGGTACCCATTTATTTTAAACAGACCAAGAGCAAAATAGTACTTACCACTCTGTATCACTGGTATAGGGCTTACAAGATAGATCACACTTGAGTTGTACAATGTCCTTGGCAGTATTATTTTGATCAACGAAAGCATAGCACCGGTACTAAGAACGGTGTATCCTATAAACAAGATAACTGATGTCAGTGTAAAATATCTTATTATATTTTGCTTCAGTTCGTCCGATTGAGCTCCCTTGGTTTTTTCATTTTCAATGATCTTGTATCCACAGTTTGGACATGAATCATCTGTAATCTCTGTACCACAGCGTGGACATCTCATGGACCTAAATTATAAGACAGTTATTAACACTTTTTGGAAAAAATCATTCCTTCATATCTTCAACCAAATCATCTATTTCATCCACGAACTGATAAGCACCTAGATCATCCAGTATCTCTCTAGCATCCTCGAGATAATCGATGGCTTTCTCATCTTTATCCATCTTACGGTAGACTTTGCTTAATTCTATCTTCCCCTGAGCCCTATCGAAGGGGATATCTGGGTCTCTGAACATCTCCTGACTCTCTTTGATATATTCCTCAGCCTTTTCAAGTTCACCTTCCAACTGATATATGGTCCCCATCACTCTATAAGTACCTGCTATACCACTGTGATCGTTTATCTTTCTGAGTATTTCTTCCGCCTTTTTGGCGTTATCCATCGCGTTTTCAGTCTCCCCCATATTAGCCTGGGCTTCTGCCAGGTTGAAATGACCCCACCCCATCAGTTTTTTATTTTCCAATTTTTTACCTGTCTCGATGGTCTTTTTGAAGTAATCTATAGATTCTCTCCACTCTTTGTTCTTCATGTAAAGATCGCCTATATTATTATAAACTCTGCCAAGGTTTCTAGAAGCTTCGTATCTTTTAAGGATCTCAAGGCTTTTTTTATCATACTCTATAGCCTCATCGATCTCGCTTTTATGGGTGTAGATATTACCCATATCGATATATGCTTCAGCTAGCAATTTATCAGCGTTAATCTCTTTAGCATATTCTATACCTACGTCATAGTGTTCTTTTGCTTCCTCGAATTCACCCAATCTCCAGTGGAGATATCCAAGGATCAGATTTGATTTCGTGACACCATAATTGTAGTCTATTTTTTTGGACATCGATAGTGCATCCTCTAAGATCTCCTTGCTCTTTTCGAATTCGTTGAACTCTCTTTCAATAGTTCCTATCTTTATCAGTGATTTTACTTCAGTCTTTTTATCGTCTAATTCTCTTGAAAGAGATAGTACTTTTTCCCAAGTTTCCTTTGATTTATCCCATTTGTTTATCTCGAAGCTTTGTTCCCCGATCGTCCTAAGAAGGTCCATCCTTTTTTGTTCTTTATTTTCAACATCGCTCATCTTGTCTAACGACTTCAAAGCCCTTTCATAGTAATCTATGGCTGTAGCGACTGCCAGAGCACTTATGCTCTGCTCCCCGGCCTTGATGGAATAATCGTAGGCCTTTTCGTATTGTTTTCCCTCAAAAAAGTGTCTACTTAGATCATAGTAATACTCTTCCAGTCGATCAGCGTATGTGTTCTCTATCCCCTCAGCTACCCTTGAATGCATTATCCTTTTCCTGCTTCTACCCATATCTTCATATACAGCGGTTCTAGTCTGAACATGGTTAAATTTATAGATCTCATCCGACGTGTTCTCTTTCTCCATTATTATGTCTTTTTCTATCAGCTCGTCGATTATATCCAATAGATCGATTACATCTATCTTTGTCACATATTCGAGCATCTCAAAATCGAATTCATTTCCTATGATTGAAGCGTACATAAGCACCTTTTTCTGCTTTTTGTTCAATGAATTGATCCTTCTATTGGTGATGTTTTTAATGGTTGAAGGGATCTCAATATTTTCTAACTCCTCCTCTATATCGACTGTGAAGGAATCTTGATCTATAACACCCTCATCCATGAGCGAATTTAAGATCTCAAAGACGAAGTACGGATTACCTTCACTTTCTCTGTAAAGGGTCCATATGAAGGAAGCTGGAATATCTTCTCTGCCGAGATATCTCTTGATTATGCTGGAGATGTGATTGAATTCCAAACGTTTTACCTCGATCGTATTGACCAGTTTCTCCTCGTTCATCCTTCTAATCACGATTTCGAACGGTAGTTCTTCTTCATTGACTTTCAATTCTTCAGGTCTATAGGCACCTACAAACAAAACTCTACTATTCTGTGTATTCCTTAAAAGATGATGGAGCAGGAAAGAGGAAGATTCATCTATACTATGCAGGTCATCTAAAAATAACAACAATGGCTGTTCATCTGCCAAACGATGGACCAAATTTGTTATTTTATTGAAGAACATCTCTCTTCTATCAGAGATAGATACTTCTTCATCCTTTGTTTCGTTATCCTGTACTCCCATCAACCCCAATGAAGTTGTAGATGATCTTGAAGTGACCGATGTAACAGGTCTATCTGTTGATCGGTCTTCCTCATCTAGGTAACCTTCAAAAAGATCGTAGAATGGAAGAAATGGGTCTGAACTTTCGTGATACAGACACTTGCCTCTGAGAACTTTAAAATTTTCATCCTGACATATGTCCATCAATTTTTCTGCAAGAAGAGTTTTACCTATCCCAGCCTCACCCTCTAATAGTATAAATTTACTATTCTTAGATTCTACCTCTTTCTTGTAATGTTTTAGTTCATCGAGTTTCTCTTTCCTGTCAACGAAAATTTTGTCTTCACTCATTTTATCTTTATTCTTTATTTTATAAGTTGGTAAAAGGGGTTAATGTATTTTTAGATAATTTATCCTTTCTTTACCTTGCTTGGAACGATCTTTTGTAATTCTCCGTTCTTTACTTTCTCTTCTAAACTCTCTCTCAATTTGAATTTTTGAATTTTTCCTCTACCTGATACAGGTAGATTCACATCTACAGCTACGTATCGTGGAACCTTTGCACTGGCCACTTTACCGTAAAGAAAGTCAACGACCTCTTGATCCGTTATATCGCCATCATTTGTAGGAACAACTGCAGCAGCAACGACCTCACCTAATTCATCGTCAGGAACACCTACAACCGCTACTTCTTGTATCTCCGGATTCTCTATCAAATATTCTTCTATTTCACGTGGATATACATTTAGACCACCCACGATCACCATGTCCTTCTTTCTGCCGACGATCTTAACATATCCTCTTTCATCCATCTCAGCAAGGTCTCCTGTATGAAGCCATCCGTCCTCTATGGTCTGCTCAGTCGCATCTGGTCTATTGTAGTAACCTTCCATAACGTTGTATCCTTTGACTAACAATTCACCTGTCTCTCCAGGTGGTACCTCTTTTCCACTATCATCGACAACTTTTATTTCCTGATCAGGCATAACTCTTCCTACTGTTTCCACCCTATCCTCAACTGAGTCATCGAATCTCGTCATGGTTACTCCTGGTGACGCTTCTGTTAGACCATACGTTATGGAAACATTACATCCCAGCTCATTTATGACTGACTTCATCGTTTCTACCGGGCAGCTTGAACCTGCCATGATTCCTGTCCTCAGAGAATCTGTATTGTAGTCCTTCTCTCTGTACACTTCTAATTCTCTTATGAACATAGTAGGTACACCATGGATCATCGTTGCCTCTTCGTTCTCTACCAGTTTGAGTGCTTCTTCAGGATGGAAATCCATGAGAGGTATCATAGTTCCCCCAAAACTCACCATCAGCGTTATGCTCATCACGTTCCCGAAACAGTGACTGAATGGCACAGGTATGACCAATTTATCATCCTCTGAGGTATGTAAAATCGCTCCCTGGTCATGTGCATTTTTGATGATCTGGTAATGTGTTAATTGAACTCCTTTTGGTTTACCTGTTGTACCTGATGTATACAATATGAACGTTACATCATCGTAATCTGTACCTTTTTTCCTTTCCAAGTAATCTTCATTTTCTTCCCATCCCTCACCCTGCTCTATCGCATCATCATAAGATAAGGTATCTATTTTATCACTTTCACCATCTAAAAGTACGATAGTTTCCAATTTATCCAGTTTTGGTTTTACTTCTTCTAGAACATCTAAGAAGTTATATTTTCCAGCCTTATCTGTTGTTATGACGGCTTTGGTATCGGAATCATTGAACATGTACTCTATCTCTCCACTTTTTAGCCATGGGTCCGTAGGGACGACAACAGCACCTATCTTTGGGATTGCAAACCACGCTACGATCCATTCAGGTATATTAGGTAGCCAGATAGAAACTTTATCTCCTCGTTCGACTCCTCTCTTCGTCAGAAAGTGTGCTAATCTCTCTGCCTTTTCATCTAGTTCTTTGTAGGTTATACGTTGACCTTCAAAAATGATCGCTTCTTTATCAGGATGTTCTTTAGCTTTATCTTCTAAAAGTTTGCCAATGGTGGTTTTCATAGAT
>CAYSTL010000026.1:0-17308 GCA_964433785.1 uncultured Thermoplasmata archaeon | reverse complement strand
TATAATTTAGTATTAAAAACATGAAATCATCTTCCAAAAAACAATATACTATCCTTTAAATAAACTGTTGATGCCTAAGAGGTACATATGCAAGGATTGTAAGGAGATCTATTCCAAGGATAGAGAGTGTAAGATATGTGAGGGTGATACTGAGGAGATAGTATTTGAAACGAGCATTTGGACTCTGATACCATACTTCATGGCTGGGATAGCTGGGCTTTTTTTGCTCTCTGCATATCTGGTCAACATGCCTGTTTTGATTTGGATGACTTTCCCATTTATCGTCATAGGGATACTATTCGACAATTATTATCAAAATAAGATAGATGAAAAGGCTAGACATATGATAAAAGAGGATGAATAATAATAAATTTCGCTTTTTTATAATTATTATTTATTTTATTGTCCAGAGGGGTGGAAAAATATATATACTGTGAGGGTGTAGGTTTAATAGTATAAAGGCGTAATAACTAGCTCCGAAATGGGATGCACTCTAATCGGTGCATTATGTTAGAATAGAGTTGAATTAGATAATATTAGATTTACTTGGTGGTTTATAAAATGGAAGAAGAATCTATATTGAAGAAGGAAAATCTTTACGATTCTGATAAGATTAAGGTGTTGGAGGGCCTTAGTGCTGTCCGTAAAAGGCCCAGCATGTATATCGGGAGTACCGATGAGAGAGGTTTACATCATCTTGTTTACGAAGTAGTAGATAACAGTATTGACGAGGCCATGGAAGGATACTGTGATAAGATAACGGTTACCATCCATGAAGATGGTAGTGTTGAAGTGTCTGACAACGGTAGAGGGATTCCGGTCAGTGAACACCCACAATATGGTCGTTCAGGACTTGAGATAGTCATGACCAAACTTCATGCTGGAGGTAAGTTCGATCGTAAAAGTTACAAAGTATCTGGGGGTCTTCACGGAGTAGGTGTATCTGTAGTAAATGCATTATCAGAGTGGTGTGAAGTCACCGTTACTCGTGAAGGAAAAGTATACCAGCAGAAATATGAGAAAGGAAAACCTGTAACGGAGGTCGAAGTTGTTGATGAAAACGGTGTGAACAGTGGAAATGACACGAGATTCATGCCCGACGATGAGATATTTGAAACGACTGATTTTGAATTTGATACCCTGAAAGACAGGATGCAGGAATTGGCGTTTTTGAATAAAGGTCTAAGGATCATCCTGGAAGATGAAAGAGAAGATAAAAGTACGGAATTCCATTACGAAGGCGGCATAGTAGAATATGTTCATTATCTTACAAAAGAAAAGGAAAGACTGCATTCTGAACCCATATACTTTAAGAAAAGACAGGACGGGGTCCACGTTGAAGTCGCGATGCAGTATCTAACACAGTCTTATTCGAAGAAGAACATCCTCGCATTCGCTAATAATATCAACACCATCGAGGGTGGGACACATCTCAGTGGGTTCCGTGCAGCATTGACAAGGACATTCAATTACTATGCTGATAAGAATGATCTGGCTGAAGATGTTGATGTCAGGGGAGATGACTTCAGAGAAGGTTTGACAGCGGTCATAAACGTAAAATTGCCCGAACCTCAGTTCGAGGGTCAGACCAAGACAAAATTAGGTAACAGCGAGATCAGAGGGATAGTTCAATCGATAGTCAGAGAGAAGTTGATGACCTATCTGGAAGAGAATCCAAAGGTCGCAAAGGCGATCATAGAGAAGGCCGTGATGGCTGCTAAAGCAAGACAGGCTGCCAAGAAGGCTAAAGAATTGACCAGGAGAAAAGGCATACTTTCCAGCGTTGACCTTCCCGGTAAATTAGCTGATTGTGCCAATCCCGATCCTGCCAAATCAGAACTGTATATCGTTGAGGGAGATTCAGCAGGCGGCTCTGCAAAACAAGGCAGAGATAGAGATTTTCAAGCCATATTACCTCTGCGTGGTAAGATCATCAATGCTGAGAAATCAAGGTTGAACAAGATGCTCGAGAACAAGGAGATCAGGTCTATCATCTCGGCATTAGGTGCTGGTATCGGTGATGAATTCGATGTTGACGAATGCAGGTATCATAAAGTCATCATCATGACAGATGCTGATGTAGACGGGGCTCATATCAGAACGCTCTTATTCACGTTCTTTTACAGGTACATGAAGCCTCTGATCGAAAGGGGATATCTGTATATGGCCCAGCCACCGTTGTACAAGATCACGAAGGGCGGAGGCACTAGATATGTTTACACAGAGAGTGGTAAACAGGAAGTCTTAGAAGAATGGGGCAATAGAGGGGTCAGTATTCAGAGATACAAAGGTCTCGGTGAGATGAATCCAAAGGAACTGTGGGAGACCACCATGAATCCAGAGAACAGAAGATTAGCCCAGGCAACTGTTGAGGATGCAGAGAAAGCAGATGAACTCTTCGATCTTTTGATGGGTAAGGAAGTCAAGCCTAGAAGAGAGTTCATCAAAACGAACGCTACTCAAGCTACAAATGTCGACGTGTGAGGTTAGAATATGTCAGAGATCGATATAGAAGGAAAAGAGGCAGATGAAATCTATCAAAAACATATTGAAGAAGAGATGAAGGATTCTTACATCAATTATGCAATGAGTGTTATCGTTGGAAGGGCATTACCTGATGTTAGAGACGGAATGAAACCTGTTCACAGACGTATCCTTTACTCCATGTATCAAGAAGGACTTCGTTCCAATAAACCTCATAAGAAATCAGCTCGTGTTGTGGGTGACGTTTTAGGTAAATATCATCCCCACGGTGATCAGGCTGTTTATGATGCGTTGGTCAGGATGGCTCAAGATTTTTCTTTGAGATATCCACTTGTCGACGGTCAAGGTAACTTTGGTTCGCTGGATGGTGACGAAGCAGCGGCTATGCGTTACACTGAGGCCAGGATGGAACCCATAGCTGAAGAGATGATGGAGGACATCGGCAAGGAGACTGTAGAATTCAGAGATAATTACGACGGCAGTTTGGAAGAACCGGTCGTACTCCCGTCTAAGTTGCCTAATCTGTTGTTGAACGGCGCCAGTGGTATTGCGGTCGGGATGTCTACTAACATACCACCACATAATTTGAATGAGCTTGTAGATGCGATAAAATTATTGATCGATGAACCGGAATCCGATGTTTTAGATCTGATGGAGGAATTACCAGCTCCAGATTTTCCTACTGGCGGTATAATTTATGGTTATAATGGAGTATATCAGGCCTATAAGGAAGGGAGAGGTAAGATAACGATAAGAGCTAAAACTAGGACTGAAGACCTGGGAGGAGACAGATCCAGGATTATAATCGATGAGATACCTTACCAGGTAAATAAAGCCAAGTTAGTGGAGAGTATCGCTAGATTGGTCAAAGACGATGTTATTAATGAGATATCAGATCTTAGAGATGAGTCGGATAGAGACGGGATAAGGGTAGTGATCGATCTGAAGAGAGGTTCATTACCTGATGTTGTATTGAACAAGTTGTTCAAGCATACTCAGATGGAAGTCACTTTTGGTGTTATCAATCTAGCTTTAGTGGACGACGAGCCTGAAGTTTTAGATCTGAAAGAAACACTCAATCATTTTATAGACCATCGAGTCGACGTCGTCACCAGAAGGACCAAGTACGACCTTGATAAGGCTGAGGATAGAGCTCACATATTGGAAGGCCTACTCACAGCCTTGGATAATATGGACGAAGTGATCAAGATAATCCGATCTTCTGAGGATCAGGATGAAGCTAAAGGTAGGCTGACTTCTAACTTTTTGCTCAGTGATAAGCAGGCTCAAGCTATCCTGGAGATGCAGTTGAGAAGGTTAACAGGTCTAGAGAGAGAGAAATTGCAGGATGAGTATGAAGAGTTACAGCATAAGATAAGAGAATTGAAAGAGATACTTGGAGATAAACAGAAAGTATTGGATATCATCAAAGATGAATTGGACGAGATGGCTGATAAGTACGGTGATGAAAGAAGGACCGAGATAAACAAGGATGCTGTTGAAGTTGAGACCGAGGATCTCATACCTGAAGAAGATCTGGTCGTTACGCTGACCCATAACGGTTACATCAAAAGGATTCCTGTCGAGACCTACAGACAGCAGAGAAGAGGCGGTGTAGGCTTGATAGGTATGGATACCAAGGATGAAGATTATGTAGTCGATCTGTTCGTAGCTAATTCACATGATTATCTATTGTTCTTCACGAACAAGGGTAGGGTGTATTGGTTGAAGGCTTATAAACTGCCGAAAGGCAGTCGAAGGTCTAAAGGTAGACCTATCGTGAATATGCTGCCGCGGTTAGACGATGACGAGAAGATAGAGGACTTGATACCAGTCAGTGAGTTCTCTGAGGACGAGTATCTATTGTTCTCGACCAAGAAAGGTAAGATCAAGAGGACGTCATTGGCTGCTTACAGCAATCCAAGAGTGACCGGTATATGGGCTATCAGATTGCAGGAAGATGATGAGTTAGTCGATACCAAGTTATCAGATGGTTCCATGGAGGTCATGCTTGCTACCAAGAACGGTCAGGCTATCAGATTCGATGAAGAGGATGTAAGGCCTACTGGAAGGTATACCATGGGAGTTAAAGGAGCAAGGCTTGGAGATAATGACGAAGTCGTCAGCATGACCCTTGTTGAAGAAGATGATATGATACTTACGTTGACAGAGAAGGGTTACGGTAAACGATGTTACGTTGAGAATTACAGGAAGACGAACAGAGGTGCTAAGGGAGTGATAACTATGAGGACAGAGGAACGAAACGGCGATGTTGTATGTGTCAGAAGGGTCGAAGAGGACCAGGAGATCATCTTGGCCAGTGAGTCAGGCATGATAATAAGGACAGATGTCGATGATATAAGCATCCAGGGCAGGAACACCATGGGTGTAAGGACCATGAGATTGAAAGAAAACGATAGATTGATAGGCATGTCCAAAGTGATCGGTGAAAAAGAGGAAGAGGAGATCATCGAGGAAGAGACTTCGTCCCAATCATCACAAGAAGAAACTGAAAGCCAGGATTACGAAGAAGCTGAGGAGAAGGGCGCTATAGATGAAGAAACATCAGAAGAAGAGTCCGAGGAATAGAAGGGAAAAACTACTTATTTAGGAACTAATTCAGAAAAGTAGCTTAAAAACAAAAATACCTTTTATGGGCGCGTGGCCTGTTGAGGAAAATAAAAAATATTTTCCTCATGACTACACACGCTGGAACTCACTTAAGCTCGTTCCATCTGTTCGCAAAGCAAAGCTTTGCTCAAGCCCATTGAAAAGCCCTTGTAGATAGCCTGGACAAGGCTGTCACAAAACTCACACGAACTGGGCGCGTGGCCTAGCCTGGACATGGCGCTGCCCTTCTAAGGCAGACATCACGGGTTCGAATCCCGTCGCGTCCGTTTATTTTTCATTTTTTTAAGTGATGAGAACCCACGGGTTCGTGAATCAATCTACGATTGATGAACGGTTAGAATTACGAATTTATGAGTAATTCTGAGCAGAATCCCGTCGCGTTCGCTAATAACTCTTTGATTTTAAGTGGCTAAAGAGAATAAGTTTGTATTCTTCAGCGTCCGCTAATAACTCTTTGATTTTAAGTGGACAATTGAAATAGAGGGTGTGTATCGGATGTGGGAAGTGTCAGGACATATGCCCCGCAGATACTATTGAAACGTTAGATTCCAGAAAGATACTGATTATAGATGGAGAATGCCTCAAATGTGTCAAATGCCATGATATAAACGAGCTCTACGTTTTTAGCTAAATTAGAACTTCGTTATCCTTTAAATTCACTTTAAAGTCAATGACCTTCTAGTTATGAAAACCATTAAGATAACGAAAATTCGATTTCAGTTTCCATAAAGAATAATAACGTGCATGGGGTTCGATTAGTTATGAACGAAGATCCAGAAGCGTATTCTTTCGAGATAGGTCCAATCAGACCACCGAGTGAAGGTGGTTCTCGTTCTCTTTTGATCAGACCTACTCGCAACTGTTCCTGGAACAGATGTGCTTTCTGTCCCTTCTATGACGGTAAAAAATTTCAGATCAGAGAAGTTGAAGAAGTTAAGAGAGATATCGATTCAGTAAAGAGGATCAAAGAATTGTTATCGGAGGGTTCAGAAGAGGTTAGTAAAGTTCCATATGATTGTTTATCGGTGGTTTCTGGATGGATGAAAAGCGGTGAGAAAACGGTGTTCCTTCAAGATTCGAACTCCCTGATAATGCCGACGGATCAATTGGTCGAAATACTAGCGTATCTCATGAAATCCTTTCCTTCCATCGAGAGGATCACTTCCTACGCAAGGTCGGATACCATAGTGAGAAAGAAGATGGGTGAGTTGAAAAAGATCAGAGATGCTGGATTGACAAGGTTACACGTGGGATTGGAGAGTGGTGATGACGAAGTCCTTGAATCGATAGATAAAGGGCTCACTGCTGAAAAGCATGTCGAAGGCGGAAAGAAAGCCAAAGAAGCTGGATTCGAACTCTCCGAGTACGTTATGCCAGGATTGGGTGGGAAGAGATTATACAAACAGCATGCCTTGAACACCGCTAAAGTCCTGAATCAGATCGATCCGGACTACATCAGGATACGTCCACTTCACGTTTACCCCGATAGCGATATCTACAAGATGATAGAACAAGGTGAAATTAAGGTCAACTCCCCTCATGAGAGATTAGAAGAGATCAAGATCATGGTCGAAGAACTCGACGTGAATTCAAAACTCTGCTTCGATCACAGTTGGAACAGTTGGAGGAACAAAAACGGAGGATCACTTTTTGAAATGGATTACGAAGGATACAAGTTACCTGACGAGAAGGAAAATGTTTTGAAGTTGGTGGAAAAGGGTTTGGAAATCGACGAATCCCACCATCAGAATTCCTTGTTTTAAAACCGAAGATTAACAGCATTTAGTGGTCGTATCACAGCATGACGAAGTCTCGGTCTCTGGTTCACAACAAGCCGAAGCAGCCTCTTCTTCTATCCCAACAACCTTCCTTAAAGCTTCCTTTATCATCTCTTTAGGGATCGTTTCGTGCTCTTCACCATTATACTCGAAAACTCTACAATCATTACCTCCACCGGTTACCTCATAACATTCGGGACCAGTAACATCTTCACATGAAGGGCAATAACTGTCTTTTATCTCATATTCATCGTTAACTATCTCTTCAATATCTTTACCGTTTATCCTCAAAGTTGGAGACCTGATCATATCATACTTTTTAGCTTGTACATCACTAGTAATCTTCGTTTTATTGATGGTAATTGTTGAGATATTTTCTTTATGGATCTGTTCCCTCAACTCTCTTAGGGATTCATCTAATATCTCATCACTCGACTGACATCTTTCACATTCTGACAAATCGACATAAAGAAAATCTACAATCAGTTGATTCGTTTCTTTTCCACAACAACCTTCAGCCATACTATCACAACGTAACCTACTTAAAAAGATAAAGTATATAAATCATCTACTTTAAAGGTTTAAAGTAGGTAAAAGATTATGAAAAATATTGAAGAAAACTGTTGTGGTGATGATGAACCTTACTTGTGTCAAGTCGAAGGTTTAATAGATACAGTCTCTAAAAAATGGGCGATATGTATTATCAGTCGTCTTGGATCAAATGATGAAGGTTATAGATTCAACGATCTTCAAAGATCCCTAAAAGGGATAAGTGCTAAATCTTTATCTGATAGGCTCAAGGATCTCAATAAAGAAAATTTGGTAGATCGAGAAGTTGAAGAGTCTGTTCCACCCAAAGTTAATTACACATTGACGAAAGATGGTAAAGAATTATACCAAAAATTGAAACCTTTGGTTGAGTGGATCAATAAGAGAGACGGATGATAATTAGTTTAGAGTATCATGTTTAAGGATATTTATAATAAAAAAAGAAAGAAATATTTTTTGAGTTATTTATTCAAACGAGTGCTAGATCACTTTTTCTATTCTTCCGTTGCTTGCCAAGTGCCGGATCCATACTGAGATCCTTCTGCAAGTTCCCAGTCACCTGAAACTTCTCCTCCGTCGGAGGCAAAATCACCGGACCATTCGACAGCTCCGAAGCCAGCCTGACCTTCAGCGTTTATTGTTCCGTCTGAAACACTTCCTTGGATATCGCCTGAGGCGTCGCCTGAAAATGAACCGGTAACGTCTCCTTCGTCGAAATTGACCTGCATTTCTACAGTTCCGCTATAGGCGTCTCCACTTACTGTACCTTCCCATGTTCCAGTATATGTAGCTGTTCCACTCAAACCGCCACTTCCTCCGCCGTTTCCGTTGTCATCTCCGTCGCTGTCATCTTCATTGCTGCCATTGTCTGTACAGCCAGAGAATGCAAATCCGGCTAAGAGCAGGGCGATCACCAATACCGTAATGTATTTCCTATTCATTATTTCACCATATTTTTTCTAAATATATATTTAATTGAAATGTTTTTATTCTATAATTAGATATACTTTTGACAGTTATCACAATAATATCTTTCATATTCTTCTATCCATCTAACTTCGTTTCCACATGTTGGACATATCTTCGTTTCTTCTTCTGGTGATGGAGCCTGTTGAGTCGGTTGTTGGGATGGCTGATTTTGTGGTTGTTGATACTGTTGACCGGATTGCTGTGATTGAGGTGGTTGTGGCGTTGAAGGTTCCGGAGGATGAACAGGCATCTTGTAATCCTCACAGTTGTCACAGTAATACCTCTCGTATTCTTGAACGAATCTGAGCTGTCCACCACAAGTTGGACATTTGTTTGCCTGGTTATCGATTTCCTTGAATTTCATGTAACCGATTAATATCAAGATACCAGATATACCTAGGCCAAATATGAATCCAAGGATCATATAGAGGACCATATCATTCTCAGATTCCTGGTATTTGCCTTGATCGATAGGAGTAATGACGTTATCTACAAATTTACCTTTGAAGATGATCGCTCCGATCGCTAGACCTACCCTGACTAGTCCATAGAATATACGAAAACCTGAATAGTATCCACTCCACCAAAAGAGACCTGAGATCAATCCACTAAATATGTCCCATATCCCCCAGAGGCCATATATCAATGCCGCTACTAAAAAGAAGATAGCAGCATATCTGAACATCTCTCTAGCTTCCTTTATCTTCGGCTGTAGATTTGGGTTGGAATTCGGAACCGAAAGTATACCACTGCTATTCATATCAATTCACCTCATTCGTCTTCCGGTGGCGGTGGTGGTGTTTCCCCTGAACCTCCTTGATCTTCTGGAGGAGAGGGCGGTTGTTCTTGTTGTAGTGGCTGTTGCTGCTGTTGAGGAGGATGTCCTTGTTGAGGTGGTTGTTGTTCTTTTTCACTTCCACCTTTTACCAATTTAATTATCAAATATATTACTACAACAAATATGATCAATGGGATTATGATAGCCGCAGCGAGGCACAATATACTTCCAGTGATAATATCCTGTATAATCCCCTCGGCTTCGTCCTCTACATCATCTTCCTTTACCTCAAGCGATACTTCTTCACCTTCTGAGGTTATAGTATAAGTTCCAGTATCTTCTGGTGTATAAGTCACACTAGCTGTCTTAGTTTCTCCACCAGCTACTGAAACCGTGTCAGTTCCGACACTTTCTCCGTTCACAAAGAACTCTACGGTATGATCGCCAGTTTCTTCACCGACATTTTCTACATCGATCATCAAATCTATCTCTTCGCCTTCATTCACTTCACTCGATTCAGGTCTCAAATTTGAGCATTCGAAGTCAGCTTCGCCCGGTTTCTCGAACTTTGCTGTTATCGTTTTGTCCTCATCCATAGTTATGGTTATCTCTTCTCCTGTTTCATCAGTACCTTGCCATTCAATGAATTCCCAGCCAGTGTCTGCTTGAGCAGTTAGAGTCACTTCTGTACCTTCTGGGATATTTACAAAGGTCTCATGACCAGTGATAACCTCTTCTTTATCAAGCCACTTAGCAGTTATCGTTCCTTCTCCATCTACATGCACCTCAGCATCGTAATATGTAGGTTCTCCTTTTTTTACAGTGAAATCCGCAGTCAGACCTTCAGCTTCTACCGTGTAGGTTCCAGCGGTATCTTCACTGTGGGTTAGAGAGGCTGTAACCGTCTCATCGACCGCTACATCTTCCACCGTGGTGGTTCCTAAACTTGTACCACCCACAAAGAATTCGACCGTATAATCACCCGGTGAGTTCCCGACGTTGGTCACATCGAGCTTGAACTCTATATTTTCTCCTACACTCACTTCACCAGGTTCTGCTCTCAAGTTTGAGGACTCGAAATCTGGTTGTGGTGATTGTATCGAAACGTCAAACGTGTAATTGCCATGCCAATCATGATGAGAGGCTTGGTAGGTGACTCCGATGAACCAGTAGTCCGCTTCAACATCATCCACTACTGTATGACTATCACTAGCTGGCACATCATCTATTGAGGTGCTCAATGTGAATATTTCATCACGATTGTAATCGAACAATCCTAACACCTGATCATCGGCGGCCTGTGAGGTAAATTCGATTTCTATCACGGATTCGGGTTCAAGCCATACTTTATACATGTCCACTCCATCTAAGTCTCTGATCATCCCGTTGTGTTCTCCCTCTTCAATTTCATACGCTTCGTTAAAGGAAGAGGCTACGTCTCTACCGCTACCAGCGTCGTCCTGTGAACTTATAGAGACATCAAATGTGTACTCGCCGTGCCATTCATGATGAGAGGCTTGGTAGGTGACTTCGATGAACCAATAATTGGTCTCGGTTTCATTTGCTAGACTGTAATAATCGCTTTCGATTAGACCTTCAGAGGATTCCAGATTGAACACTTTTTCATGATTGGGGTTGTAGAGAGTCAATTTCTGACCATCGGTGGCCTGTGAGGTGAATTCGATATCTATTATAGAACTGGGTTCGAGCTCTATCTCATACAAGTCCACTTCATCTAAATCTAGAATCCCTCCATTGTATTCACCTTCTCCGATCTCATAGGCGTTAGCCCAGGAAGAGGCTACGTCTCCGCCGCTTCCGGCATCGTTCTGTGAACTTATAGAGACATCAAATGTGTACTCGCCGTGCCATTCATGATGAGAGGCTTGGTAGGTGACTTCGATGAACCAATAATTGGTCTCGGTTTCATTTGCTAGACTGTAATAATCGCTTTCGATTAGACCTTCAGAGGATTCCAGATTGAACACTTTTTCATGATTGGGGTTGTAGAGAGTCAATTTCTGACCATCGGTGGCCTGTGAGGTGAATTCGATATCTATTATAGAACTGGGTTCGAGCTCTATCTCATACAAGTCCACTTCATCTAAATCTAGAATCCCTCCATTGTATTCACCTTCTCCGATCTCATAGGCGTTAGCCCAGGAAGAGGCTACGTCGCCACCGCTCCCGGCGTCGTCCTGTGAACCTATAGAAACATTAAATGTGTATTCACCGTGCCAATCATGATAAGAGGCTTGATAGGTGACTCCGATGAACCAGTAGTCAGTCTCGGTTTCATTAGCCAAACTATAAAAATCGCTGGTTATACTCCCTTCAGAGTCCAACTCGAATACAGACTCCTGGTTGGGGTTGTAAAGAGTCAATCTCTGACCTTCAGGGGCCTGAGAGGTAAATTCGATCTCGATTATCTGACTCGGCTCTAACACAAAAGTATAGTTATCCTGTTCGTTCGTATCATTGAGCTCGCCAGACCATTCGCCAGGCACGTCTATCTCTTCAACATTGTTAATACTGTTATTAGGTTCCGTTTCTGCGTTGATAGGGGTCAGAAAAACCATAAATCCTGATATGACTAGAAATGCTACTACCAGAATTGAAGTTATTTTTTTCATTATATAACACCTAAAAGTATATTATTAACATAATTATTTTTGGGATTAATGACACACATATTATTTTCTCTCATATTCTTTCCACCAATATTATAAAAAATCAATTCTTCCTTTATAAATATTACTAATTATATCTATATAGATAACATATTAAAAATAATTTTAAAAAAAATTTAAATTAGGATAGTTATTAAAATATAATTAATAAGATATTATTATTTGTAAAACCTTTTAGAAAAATCTATCATAAAGAACAGAATCGATATTATCATCCTCTAAAAACTATGAAATTTATTGATGATAATCGTTCCTCTTTTTAGTCACTATTCATGTATTGCTAAATAATAAATTTAAATCCCCGTCGTGTCCGCTTAACTTTTTTTAGTGGAAATAAAGAATGTACTAACATTCTTCAGCATCAGCCCCATATATAAATCATATTTGGTTCATATTTTACAAGGATAGATGATACAGGTTCTATCCTTTAGATGATTTTTTATCTTTTCCTAATCCCAGTTTTTTGATGAAGATAGGTGTAGTAGATGCCTGAACAAGTATAGTTATCAGTACAGTAACGAAGGTAAGACCAGCCATCTCATGACCATGACTGATACCTCTTACCACTATTATGCCTGCAAGTGTAGCGGGCATCACACCTCTCACGTTCCCGGTCCAGCTCAAGAAACCTATTTCTTTCCAAGAAAATGCTTTCCTGAAATTGGGGAACTCACCTAAGAAGCCACCTATTACCACCGTTAAAGGTCTTCCCACGAACATGAGGGTGGCTACAACGAGTAGACCCAATAAACCTATACTTTCGATGGCTGTGAATTGAACTAGAGATCCGAGTATGACGAATATTGCTATCCTACCTACCAGAGATGGATAATTTGAGATACCCTCGATAGTGTCTTCCTTCTTAGAACCGTAATTAGGATCGAATTTGACACCACCTATCTTCAAAAATAGTCCAGTAGTGATAGCACCCATGAATCCACTCCCACCGATGAAATGAGCTGAGAAATATGAACCAAGAACAAGTACGACTATTATTGGTACCAGACCTACTTTTTTCATACCTATTTTCCTGATGGCCAAACTTCCTAAGATACCGATAACTGCACCGAAGAATAAGCCGATACCTGCTTCCTGTGCGAATTGAGTGATTATCGTAGGTATGTTAACCCCTCCAGATGCAGCGACAGCGGTTAGTAATGCTGATGTTAGGACAGCACCTGTAGGATCATTATATCCCGATTCTGAGACCAGTAGTGTCTTGACCTTTTCTTTAACAGGATATTTTTTAAAAAGAGGTATGAGTGTAGCTGGATCGGTCTCAGATATCATGCTTCCAAAGAGCAGTCCATATATGATCGGCCACCCTAAAATAAGACTGGTTGCATAACCGGTTATCAGGGCGGTTATAAGTATTCCAACTGTGACCAGAATCAATATCAAACGAAGATTTTTCTTTAGGAAATCAAGTGAAAGATCAAAACCACCATCAAATAGTATGAATGCAACACATACGTGGAGTACACCTTCTGTTATACCTTCATACGCTAGGGGTTCAAAACTAAGTATGAAATGTCCAAACAATATACCTATTCCGAGGTAGATAGGTATACCGAACAATCCAGTCATCTTTGATAATTTATATCCACCAAAACCGATCAGTATCAAAACCCCCATCTTTCCTAGGAATATCCACTCTTCCATGATTTTACTCCTTCGTAATTGATAGATAGGGTTATCTACTCTATTACTATTATGAATTTCGGTTAAATACTAATGGATTTAATTAAAAAAGCTCACACATCTTCGCTTTTTATATCACCTAACAGATATCCACCAAATCCAGTGATCCACAATAAGAGAGGATATACAACCCATCTTTCTATTCCACCGAACTCGAGAAAGTTCAGTGGGTTAGCATCCCCCAAAAACACTGTTGAGAAAAGAAATCCAAGGGATATGACACCGTAGATCAAGCTCAGATACTTGAAAGGAGCTTTGACCACTCTTGTTGAGAATATAGGTACGAAACCCCCGCTTACAAATGTAAGCATAGCAAATATCATGTGCCAGGGAGTTATATTGCCTGGAAATACACCTACTCCAAATATCCCTAATCCAAACGATCCTAAAAATGTTGTAAATATCTTATCTTCATAGATCCGGTAGATTAGAAATGTTGCTGCTAAAACCAATGCCCCACATATCAACATCGTGACATTGAATATTGTCGAAGAAGGTTCATGTATCACACTATCTGGTGGCCTGGAAGCTCCCAGATCGCTTATCTCCTGTTGAGTTGAATAATCTGGATACAATACTTCTGCGGTTATTATGCCCATTAGAGCGATGCCGCCGACTAAGAACAAAAATATTCCTGCTACTACTTTATCTTGAAATGGTAAATCTATCTTCATTTAAATGTTCACCTTTTATAAAAAAAGAGAAAAGATACTTCTATATAAGCAAATCGTTTTTAAGAGATTTCTATTTGGGATGACCGACCACTGTCATATAGATCGATTTCTCTTCCTCCCCATCTACACCGATCACACCATCCACTTCATCATCGAAGAAAGCTCCTATTTGACAGGTACCGAGATCCATACTCGCAGCGGATAAAGCTAGATTTTCAGCTATATGCCCTGCGTCCATGAAAACGTATCTATAACCTCTATCTTGGTACTTCCACATGGTCCTGTTGAATATGGCCGACCACACGAACACAACGGGAGCTTGCGCACACATATTCTGACCAAGAGCAGCATCTGCGATATCGTCTCTAAGATCACCAGTTTCAAGCTTTTCTAACTTATGTTCTTTGATGAGATAGTGATACAGGCCTTTCTCTAAACCTTCAACATCGTTCACAACAAGATAGGTCTCTATAGGATAAAGTGCACCTGCAGAAGGTGCTGTTCTGAACTTCCTACCTCTTTCTTCCCTCTGAACACCAGTAGAAGCCCATAGTAAATAAGATAATTTCTCAAGACTCAACGATTCCTTTGAATACTGTCTGACACTCTTTCTAGTTTCCAAAGCCTCATGCAGAGAACCTGTTTTTCCCTCATCAACCTCAGGTAGATCGATGATTTCAGCATCTTCATAACTCTTGTATCTGTCCGGTTTCTCTATCTGCTCCTTGCTTCTGGACTTTTGATTTTTATAGTAACTTGAAACCTCGTGAATTTCTTCCCAATCCATGATTAATACCCCTTTCTTATTCACAGTTATAATCAAATCTATTGATAAATCTTCCGAGTTATCGATGAAAAATATTAAGTCAGTGTAGATTCTTATATATTATCGTGTCAGGAGAATAACATGTTCGGCTTGGGATGGAGTATATGGAAGAAGATCAAGTTTATCCTTTTATTGACTATATTCATACTCCCGATAGTTGTCTTGATGAATATCCCTGAATTGTTCTTGATAGTATTGTTCAGCGTGATCGCTGGTAGTTTGACGTGGTACTTTACAGGGAAACTCACCCCATTTTTTACTGGGATATACATCAATTTACACAAGAAGTTCTCAGGAAATCCTAAACTGATAGCTGTTTTGAAGAACAAGAACCCACCTTCAAGTAATGTGTGGAATAAGATCTACATCTCACTGAGTGAATCTATATTTCCGACGATAATAGCTTTCTCGATCATCGGATATATACTGAAAAACAGTGAGACACTTCAGAGCGAACAGGTTTTCTTAGTTCTTTTATTTGCTCCAGTGATAGTTTTCTTCGTGATACCTCTGAAGATACTGATAGATTCTAAATTGTTCTATCTTAACAGAGATACAAAGGAAGTAACATCGTTAGGGAAAGAGGTCAATATCAGGTTGAAGTCGGTCGGAGGGATATTCGCATTAGCACTTTTTATGTACACATTGTACATCGTTAACAGAGACATCAATGCGGTTTTCGAAGAGATAATAATTTACTTTTCTTTCATTTACCCCACCATATCGATAACATCTCTTTACTATAATTTGAAGTGGCATAGGAATTTCTTGTTCGATCTGGAAGAGAAGGCTTACGAAAAAGATACACCACAGTACGCTGTAGCACTATTAAAAGAATAGAAAAAAGGTTTTTTCACTTGCCTGAGACTGTGATATCGTTCAGTCTAGCCGTCGGCAAGTCCATCTTGAATGATGTACCACCTAAAGATAGGTATGTCTTCTTGTGATCGTCTGCCAGTTCTATAGATTCTATCAGATCAGCGAAATTACCAGAGATCATAACGCCGTCTATCCTTCCCTGTTTTTCTCCATCCTCTATCAGCCATACTGGATTGGCGACCACACTGAAGTCCCCACTCGCTGAGTTAGCGGTGTGAGCTCCCATGACACCATCCACGTATATTCCCTTGTCAGGATATAGGGATTCGACGGAATTGTCCTCACCTCTTAACACAAGGTTCCTGTGCATTATCTGTGGAGGTGATTTGAATCCAGGTCTCATACCGTTTCCAGTACTTTCTGTTTCACTTTTACTCGCTTCCTTCAGGTCGTATAGGAAGTTCTTGAGTGTTCCATCAGAGATGAGGTCCACTTTTCTACTAGGTATACCTTCATCGTCGAACTCCCCACTTCCGATACCCCAATCTAGTGTGGGATCATCCATCAGGTTGAAATTATCGTGGGCTACTTTCTCTCCCAGCTTTCCTTCGTAGAATGATTTACCTTTCCTAACGTTCTCTCCGTTGAATGAAGGTATCAATGAGAAATGCATGACTTGAGATACAGCATCTGGACTTATGATGACAGGTATATCTCCATCGGGCAATTCATAACTATCTCTCAACGAGTCGACCTTTTCACCAGATCTTCTACCTATCTCGTCGAAGTCCATCTCATATCTTCTAGATTCTTCAGTCTGAGATGCTGTGAGTGAAGTCTCACCTATATTTATGTTTGAGTTCAGTCCACCCATCATGAAGGTACCTTTGTCCTTCAATAATAGACCGTTCGTATTTCCTAAGGTCTGATCGACCAGTGATATGACCAGCCCGCCTCTAGCCGGTAATATGTCATCAGCTACTTCTCCAGCACTATCGATCATCATCTGAGCCAGTTCAGCACCTCTATTATCCGAAACGACATCATGTATCTTCTTATCATATGTTTTGACGGAAGGTGTATTTCCGTTCTCGGGGAATGTGATGTCGGTTTTGGACGAGTGCTTAGACAATTCAACTGCCCTTTTGACACCTTTTTCTTCGTCACCTGGTACGCAGTATCCGAATCCAACACGGGAATCTTTTAGAACTCTGATACCGAGTCCAAAATCCTGATATTCTGATGAGTTGCTGACTTCCCCTTTCTCTATATCATAATCTATCTTTCTCTTATCTACTCCGATCACGTCTCCCTGGAGATCTTTTTTGTTGATCAGTTCTAAAGCTCTTTTTACACTTTCAGTTATCTTTTCGCTCATTCTTTACCACCTACCGTTACTTCAGAGATCA
>CAYSTL010000025.1:5351-17468 GCA_964433785.1 uncultured Thermoplasmata archaeon | reverse complement strand
TCCGTTCTGAAAATCTATTCAAAACATCTTCATCTGTACACTGAAATTCTTCTTCCTCTAGATCATTCAAAAGCATATCAGAGTAAATAGAAACGGCTGTCATAGGATTATTTAGTTCATGAGCTACACCACCAGCTAGTTGTCCTATAGCTGCCATTTTATTTGCCTGTGAAAGTTTTTCCTGAGTTTCCTTTAGTTCTTTGTTAGATTCTTTTAAATCCTGAAGTGCTTTTTTCAGTTCTTCTTCTTTTCTCTTTCTCTGAGTTATATCAACAAATGAAGCGATAATCTTTTCTGAGTTGTCCTCTTCCTCTCTAAAAGTACTTGCCAAGACCTGTACTATAAATCCCTCCCCCTCTCGAGTTTCAGCTCTAAGCTCTCCTGTCCAAATACCTCGGGATCGTAGTTTTTCCAATATAACTTTATTTAAAGCACTATTCTGCCAAAACTCAGTTATCTGTTTTCCTATGACTTCCTTTTTCTTATCATATCCCCACATGCTTAAAAAGGACCGATTTACATAGCTCAAAAATCCTTTCTCATCCGCAATAGCCATAGCATTGATGGAATATTCGATGGCGTTTTCCTTTAATTTTAATTCTAGCTCTGCTTTTTTTCTTTCTGTTATATTAACATGTGAAATAATAACTCGTATTTGACCTTCCACGGTAAAACGTGATACTGTCATCATAAACCATCTTTTCTTATCTGGTGAATGACATGGGTATTCATGATAGAAAACCTCTTTTGAACCATTGATAACTTCTTTAATCCCTTCATAAATAGCACCAGATCCTTCTGAAGACTCTCCAGAAGATGTTTTTACATGCTCTAAGTAATTATGTCCTATGCCATAATCTTCCCACGATAAATCATTATTATCTGCAAATTCTTTCCATCTTTCATTGACTTTCAATATTTCTCCGCTTTCATCTATTATAACAATATTTGCTAATATAGAGTCTATTGACTCCTGTAAAAATTTCCTAGATTTACGTAACTTTTTTTGTGCTTCTACTCTTTCAGTGACATTCCTGACTACACTTAAAACTAGTTCTCTATTTTTGTATTTTAAAAGTGTTGAATTCACTTCGACCGGTACTTCTTCATCATCCTTCGTCACATGTACTGACCTGAACTTAGCATTCCCTGAAAGTTTTAGCTCTTTAACTTTTTCTTCAAGTCTGCTGTTAAAGTCTCTTCGATCAAGTTTTTTTACATTCTTATCTAATAGTTCATCTTTTGAATATCCAACTTCTTTTTGTGCTGCTTCATTCACCTTGATTATGTTTCCCTCAGTATCATGTAAGTATACAGCATCATTCATACCTTCTATTATACGTTCAAGTTCATCTTTAGTATCTTTCAGCCTTCTATACATCATCTCATAAGGATTTTTCATTGTGGTGAGTACTAAAGCCCTGTAGATAAAGTAAAATGAAAACAATTTAAAGAGATGTCCTACAAAATTAGAAAATCCATACACTGATACGTAAAATGTAAACGATACCTCAGCAAATATAGTAAAAATAATAGCTGCAGTCAAAATGTGAAATATATTTTTCTCAAAATATTCTCTATTTTTAAAAAGAAAATAAATAGCTATTATCAAGATAATAGAAATCATATACTCACTAGCTTTTTTGAAAAAAGTTAGCCCTTCTCCCTGAATATAAGTTGTAGGAAATATATCAAAATAAAATATACTCAACATCAAAATAAAAGTAACCACCCCATATCCTAGTAAAGAAATTTTCATATCTAGTTTCCTTCTATCTAAGAGAAGAGGAGCTAGTAAAAGGGTGAAAGCCTCTAAATATCTTGCTGAAATCCAAAGTTGGGTTGGGATATCAGCTGATGCAAAATTAAAAACACCCATCCCTTCATAACTAAGGCTGTGAATAAAATCCAACATACCAATAAAAAGATATGCAGACCCAAGTAACAATAGGTAGTTATTCTCATTATGCTTTCTGGTATGCCAACCGATTGTGAATATTACAAATGCAATAACTATACTAAAAAATTCAACGAAATTATGATAAAACAGATAATTTGCCTCACTAACAAAATATAAAATAATAACAAACAAGACTACTAAAACACAAGTAATCAAAGTCTTCTTCTTATATGATATATCCATAATAGATTTTGAACTAGTACTTAGATTTATTAATTTTTAGGTTAAAAATCAAAAAAGAATAATTACAGATATAAAAGTATTTAATTTCCTCTCTGGAGATACCTCATTATATAGCCTGCGATCTTGTTCCTCATCTGATTAGAGTCTACATTGGTCAATTCTTCAACTTTCTCTTTGTTCTTGTCATAGTCTTCAGTGCTAAACTCTTCTGGATACTTCTCGGCTAGCTCGATTGCTACTCTTTTTATGTACGTTGGTCTTATATTTCCCATATTTATTTCCTCGCAGGATTCATCCGAATGTAAATACTTCATAGATATAAAAGTTACCCTTCAAAACAGGTAAATTAGAATATAAATAAGATAAAAAAGTTTTATAATTTATCAATCATCGCCTTTTTCATCCTTTCTATGCCTTTATCTATCATGTCAAGCGATTGTGCATAAGATATCCTCAAGAATCCTTCACCTTGGCTTCCAAAAGCTGTTCCCGGTAATAATGCGACTCCTGCTTCATTCAACATATATTTAGCTACTTCTTCACTGCTCATACCCGTTTCTTTTATATTCGGAAACGCGTAGAAAGCGCCTTTAGGATATATACAGCTCATTCCAGGGACTTCTTCATTGATGCCCTCAACTACTGCATTTCTCCTTTTAGTGAATTCCTCCATCATCATCTTCGTGAAATCTTGAGGTCCTCTCAATGCTTCGACAGCACCCTTCTGTGCAAATGATGTCGTACAGGATATGGCGTCCGCTAAAAGCAGTTCCATCTCATGTATTATATCTTCTGGAGCTATGGCGTAACCTAGACGCCAACCAGTCATAGAGTAGGCTTTTGAGAAACCGTCTATTATTATCGTTCTTTCATTGCATTCATCAAGGTATGAAGGAGAATTATGTTTTAACCCATCGTAATACATCTTACTGTATATTTCATCAGAGAGGATATAGATATCGTTATCCTCCGCCATCTGTGCGATAGCTTTTATGTCGTTTTTTGTCAATACTGCACCGGTAGGATTCTGCGGAGAGTTGATGATTATCATCTTAGTATTTTCTGTTATCCTCTTTTGTATATCTTCAGGAGTCATCCTGAATTCGTTCTCTTCGTATAATGGAACTTGAACCTTTCTTGCGCCCATGTATCCGACCATAGAATCGAATGTAAAGAAACATGGATTTTGATATATGACTTCGTCTCCTTTTTGAATAGTAGATATAAGTGAAAAGTAGAGTCCTGGTTTGGCACCAGGAAGAACAAGTATCTGATCGAGGGTAGGTTCGAATCCTCTTGATTGTTTTATATCTTCCTGTATAGCTTCCTTTAATTCCGGAATCCCATCAGATGGAACATAATGTGTAAAACCATCATTCAGGGCTTGTATAGCTGCTTCCTTTATATGGTCAGGTGTATCAAAATCAGGCTGTCCTATCTCAAATCTGACCATCTCCTTTCCCTGTCGTTCTAATTCATTAGCTTTAGCTAAATACTCTAGAGGGGGTTCTCCTCTGAGCATAGAAGAATCCGCTAATATCCCTTTTCTCATAACTGACCCTGCCTATGGTTTAGGTATTCGCAAACCTTCCGCACCTTGTTTTGATAACTTTAACTGCGGATATTCTTTCTGTATTATATCGTGTATTATCTCTGCATATTTCACTTTCTCTTTGGCTAAAAATGCTAATGAATCAGGATCAGTCCAAGGTTTATATAATCCACCACCAGCAGCTAAGGCTGTTCCAGGCTCTATCTTGAAATAGCAGGGAGAAGCAACTCTAGCAAGATCTGGACCTTCATAGAATCTGTTGAAACCACCCATGGATTCGGCAAGATATATATGCACATCGATAGGGATATCTATCGCCTGCCTTATAGAAGCGAACATCGGAACACTAAGATCACCCAATGGATTAAATGTTCCTGCACCTAATCTTTCTAAAAGCTTACCACCTGCAGCATTTGCGTGTCCTGCGTATATAGACACCTTGAAAGTCACATCTTCTGAAATCAATCCCTTTTTTTTCAATTCATCCGCCAACCAAAGTACACCTTCATCTGTGACTAAGAATCCTCTAAATCCAAAATCGATACATCTCTTGATATCTTTTATCAGAGCAACTATATTATCTGAGCCCCGTACTCTCAAACCTGAAAGAGCACCTTCTGGTGTGGCTATCTGACGTCCAGTATTCCAACTAGCTCTTGGTCCAGGTGTGATGATAACTTCCATATCCGCGTCATGGGCGAGTTGTGCAAACTCTTCTAATTCATCATCTGATAGAAGTGTGCTTCCCATGACCGTACTTATCAACCTATGTATAGGTATGTCTCTCTTTTCTTTCTCCTCTATCAAAGCTTTCAGAGTTGAAGGTCTTTCAACACCTGATACTTCCATCCGATAATTACATCCATCAGGAAATGTCTTTTCAGAAGTTGGTAGATCTTTTGGATCCTCACTCGGTATACCTAACTCTTCCATAGCATCTAAAATTTCTTTCATATCACTCATTTTTTATCTCCCCTTTTTATCTATTAGATTAATTAAGTGATTAATCTAAAACTATATAAAATCTTTTAAGATTAATATATATAGATATGTTGAGTTACAACCCTTGAATGATATAAATAGGTGGTATTTATGGTAAATCTAAATTCCTGTTCTAAAAAATATATAGACTAAATATTCTAAAAAAATTAACTTAAAAAGCAGGATAAAAAAGGGTTTTTTAACCGACAAATATCGGTCTTTTTGAAAGCATTTCTGGTATCGGTAAATCTCTAAATGGCATCTTGCCCTGTTTTTCCTTTAATAGTTCTTTCAGCTCTTCGATTTCCATGTCCTTCTGTTTCTCTTCTCCTCTTATCCTTACTGATAATTTACCACTCTCTATCTCTTTTGGACCAACTACTGCTGTGAACGGTATCCAGTCTTTTTCAGCATCTCTGATCTTTTTACCAACGGTTCTATCCGTATCATCTATATCTATCCTCACATCACTGAATTCTTCAGAAAGTTCTTTCACATACTCTAATTCATCGTCAGATATAGGAACGAATCTAAGTTGTGTAGGAGATAACCAGTAAGGTAATCTTGGTTTATTGCCAGCTTTTTCCTGCATCGATGCCTGTTCCAGAAGTGTAAACATAACCCTTTCAATCGCGCCGCTTGGTGATAGATGTAGGATGTATGGATGCTTTTCTTCTCCTTCTTCGTCTACGTATGTTATCCCGTATCTTTCACCATTTTCTACATCTATTTGATCAGTTACGAGTGCACTAGCTCTTCCTAAAGGATCTATAAAGTTGAATTCATATTTCAATACGAAATAGAAGAATCTCTCATTCCATATCTCAATCAAGGCCGGCTTTTGATAGTTATCAACTAGATTTTCAAGATGATCTCTATTATTTTCAAAGAAATCCCTTGTACATCTTATTACAAATTCTAAATCTTGTGGTACACTTATACCGATATTATTAAGTACTGATTTTGCTAAGTCCATCCTGACCATCATCTCACTTTTTGCCTGATCTAGATCACCGCAAAGAGCATGAGAATCAGGCATCGTGAAGGATCTTAATCTTCTCAATCCTGTCAGTTCTCCTCTCTGTTCCACTCTGAATGAGTACCTTGTTAATTCATATAATCTGACTGGCAGATGTTTATATGATATCGTCATATCTTTACCCATCAAGAACTGGCCAAAGCAAGCAGCAAATCTCAAGAAAACTTCCTTGTCCGGTGTTTTTATATTGTACTGGCGTGCAGGAAACCGATTCAAATAACTTTTCAGAGTCGGATGATTCATATCGTACATTATTGGAGATTCTATCTCCATAGCTCCGTAATCTCTTGTTCTTTCGCTCACATAATCTTCCAGTAATCCTTTTATCATCCTTCCTTTTGGATAATATCTAAGATTACCAGGATCGGAACCTTCTTCATAATCGACCAACTCGTGCTGCTGCATTATCTTGATATGGGGTGATTCCATACCTCTTTTCTCTTTTTCACCCGCTTCATAAATAGCGAACTCTTTGAGCTCCTCGTTACCATCAAAATCATAGCCATTAACTTCTGTTCCATCTACGTTTATTTCATGAAATTCTCCATCAACATCCAATATCCCCCAAGTGGATTCAACTTCTTCTTCAGCCTTCAAAGCCTTTGAAACCACTTCTTCATCTTCTTCATCAGGTATGATCTCTTTGGATAACTCTGATAATGGATGTCCTTTACAGCTCAACTCGAAAGCTTTATACCAACCGAATGGAGACCTGTGAACTTGGAATTCATCAGATAATTTTTCCTCCAAACCTTTCAAAACTTCGATAGCTGTATCTGGATTTGAAAGATCTGAGCTGAGATGAGCATAAGGATATATCATTATCTTCTCTACACCCAATTCTTTTGCTGTAGATATGATCTCATCATATCCCTTCTCGATTATATTATCTTCATTTTCTTCATCCTTTTTCTCTACAGCAGTGAATACTGAAAGGCATTCTTCCATACTGCCTTTTTTCATCTCTTCTTCTATCTCCTCTGCAACGGGAGTCTTTTTCTTGACTTCATATTTTAGGTAATCTGAATGGATTAACAATATCTTCATCGTACCACCTTAAATTAATTTCACTAACTCAGGGACTAGCATCCCCATTACTAAGACTCCAATAATGAACCCTAATATGAAAGTTATCCATAAATCAAATCTTTTTTTCTCAGTTTCGTACTTTTCTAAACCTTCGACTTTCATCAATCTTTTTCTCCAACCAAACGAATCATAAGCTTTTTCCACATCATCCATCTTCTTCTACCTCCTTTTTATTCTCATCTTCGTCAACATCACTACTTCTAGCTAATTTTATGATCCCTGTACAGCTCTCACAGGCGTTATACTCTTCATTCCAGCAGGAATCCTCACCTTTACAAACCCATCTTCCACAGAACCCACATTGCGTTATCTCCTCTCTACCTCTAACACCTTGACACAGATCACAGATATACTTATCCATAGAGAAAAGATCGTCTTCTGGTTTTTCTCCCGGATCTCTTACCTTCTTTATCTCTTTCATCACCCTGTCGAATACACTCTTAGATGGCATAGTAGTAAATAATTCAGCTTCAATAAAAGATTTTGGAATTACTTTATTGTGACGTCCTCACCTCCCTGACCAGTTGATCAGGAAGGTGCTTCTGACCAAAGCTATTGAGGTTGCATTCCGCTCGCCGACTTTTGTTTTACCCAAACACAGAGGTCGGGTCGTTGCTTCCAGCTCGAAGGGCCGCGCCACAACACCATGTCGATTCATGATCGGCCCCTGCCTGCAAAAGCGGTCTTTTCAAACTTTCTGCAGGCCCGTGTTTGGAACCACTACCTAAAACATATATCTCCTGGTGTTTAAGTGTTTGTTGGAGGGGTAAGTGAAAGTGGATCGATTCATCACCTCCCTAACTCTGCTAGGAAGGTGTCTTCTCGATCATCTAGATAATTATACTAATCTCAAAAACTGTTGATATTATCGATAGAAAATCATTTTATTTTGAAATCATTCAAACAACAATAGTTAAGTATCTCAATGTTTGATGGAAAATAGATGTGTGCTTATAAGAAAAAAGATGGCTATTATCACAAAGCTAAGAAGGAAGGTTACAGGTCTAGAGCTGTCTATAAATTGAAACAGATCGATGAAGAATTCAATCTATTCTCCAAAGGAGATGTTGTTGTAGACCTTGGAGCAGCTCCAGGTAGCTGGAGTGAATATGCTGTTGAAAAGGTCGGAGAAGGTAACGTTGTGGCTATAGACCTGGAAAGGATGAGAGATATTGAAGGTGTTAGCACCTACGAAGGTGACATGAGAGATGAAGAAGTGATAAACCGTCTGTCTATCATAGCAGATAAAGTCGATGTGGTTATTTCGGACATGGCTCCAAATATATCTGGTAATTATACGATGGATCATGCTAGATCTATTTATTTAGCTCAACAAGCTCTAGAGTTCTGTCATAAAACGCTTGAGAAGGGTGGAGATTTTGTAGTAAAAGTTTTTCAGGGTGAAGATTTCAAAACATTTTTAGATCAAGCTAAAGACAGTTTCGAATTCGTTCAGGCTACTTCCCCTAAAGCATCAAGGAATTCCAGCTCTGAGATGTATATAATTGGTAAAAGATACGTAAGAAAGAAAGAATCATAAAAGATTAATAATAAGAACACCTATAGTATATCTATGAAAACGTATCTGAAGTTGGTGTTCAACAGTGAAGGGGAAAAACCTTCTGAGATAATAGATGTCCTTTATGGGCTTGGATTTGAACCTCAGAAAGGAGAGTACGATATGGTTTATGACTGGGGAAACAATGCTACAGTAAAGGACGCTATCTGGTTCGCTGATAAGATCCATTCAACTTTAGATGGCATGAACGTTTCTTATTCTATTGAAACGGTAACTGATTAATTATTTGATTGCTTATAACCCATATAGATTTTGGATGCCAGTAACTATCATATTTATCCCTATCGCTCCAACGAATGAACCCATCAATCTTAACACTACGTTAAGTTTTTTATCGAAGGTTTTTCTAGCACTTTCATCTAGAACTCTTTTTCTCATCTTAGAAAGTACGTATATGATACCATAATTGATCAGCATCGCTAAAGCTATGATCAATATCGCTGAATAAACAGCTAGATCATTTCCTATTATTATGCTTATAGAAATAGTTCCTGGTCCTACCATAAATGGTATGGCGACCTCTGAAGCGATATCATCAAGATTACCTCTTAGAGAGACAAAAGACTTTTTTCCATGGACCATCAGTACTAGAGCTGTTGAAACGAATATCAATCCACCGAATATCCTAAAAGACTCGAATTTGATCTGTAGAACACTTCTAAAAAAGTATCCACCGAATACTGCGAAAAAGATGTAAACGATGAATGACAGGATATTGGCCTTATTGATGACCCTATAGTAATCACTGTCTGGAAGTTGTTCTCGTACATCCTTAACATACACGAACACGAGGAACGGGTTCAACATCACCAAGAAAGCCAATATATATGAAATCATTTTAAACACCTGGGATTTTTTGGGGCTACTCAGCATGGTGTATATTAATTTATGGTCTTTCAAAATTTAAAATTGAACATCCTTATATACCAAGATTTCATACCATTTAATCGATGATTATGTATGATAATTTACCCGATGAATTGACCAACGTTATAGTTACTGGAAAGAGTGGGGCAGGTAAACAACCAAGGATAGATGTTTTATTAGAAGAATACGGTATGGAGCAGCTCTCTACAGGTGATATCTTCAGATCCTATCTTGGAAAATTTGATGATTTCGGTTATGATGGTGATCTTTCTAAATTCTGGGATGAGGATAAAGAGGAATTTATAGATGATGAGAAGATCGCAGATGAAATAGAAACAGAAGATGAAGATGTGATCCTAGGATTGAAAGCTAAATATTTCGTAGATAGAGGACTTTTCGTACCTGATAGGATAACTAACGCACTTTTCGAATCATATTTTGGTAAACAGGATTATGAAAATCAGGTTCTAGACGGGTATCCACGCACAGTAGATCAGTCTAAATTTCTCCTTGATCTGATAGAGGAAAAAGATACAGATATCGATTTTATCCTGTGGGTCAAAAATACTGATGAAAAGATCATCGAGAGAACTACCAAACGAAGGATATGTCCTGAATGTGGTAAAGTGTATCACTTGAAATACGATCCGCCAAAAGAGGGCAAATATTGTAAAGAATGCGGTACTGAAGTAATACAAAGATCTGACGATACTGAGGATAAGATCAAGTCAAGATTGAATGAATTTAAGGAAAAAACATTGCCTGCCCTCGAGTATCTGGAAAAAAATGGATTGAAAATAGCAGAGGTACCTGGACATCTGGAAGAGTTCACCCCTGAAAATGTTAGAAAAAGTGTTCTTACAGAGATAGATAAGATATACTCTTAAAACTACTCGTAATAATAACTCCCACCTTCTATCTTTATTATTTTTCCTTCTGTAAGAGCTTTTGCTATCTTCTCTCTAGCACTCTTCAGATCATTCCAAAATGTTTTTCTCGATACTCCCATCTCCTGAGCTGCTTCTTCTTGAGTTAAACCTTCTAGATCTACCAACCTAACAGCTTCTACTTCCTCGACCTTTAAAATGATCTCAGAGATACCTTCTTCTTGATCCGGGTAAAACGATTTTTTATTTGGTACCCAGCCCACTCTTCTTTTTCCTCGTCTTCTACCTCTTCTTCTACCTGGCATCAATCATATAATGACTTTAAACCTTATAAATAAATTTGCAAAACTATTAATTTATATGTATAAAATATAATATTAATGAGTTCAATTCTTACAAAAAAAGTCCAAAATAAGAAAATTTAATTATTAAGTTCTATTTCGATGTTGAAATTAGAAATATTAGTGGAATTACTATCGGTGTGCGAACTATGAAAAGGATCAAAGAGGATGAAAATGGAGTAGCAGGATTCTTTCTTGACCTACCTGTTATTATGTTGATCTCTATCGTTATATTGCTGTTTATTTCTACCACTTCTAACCTTTACTTTACTTATGAAAAAGAAACGAAAGAAAGAAAGCTAGAAGATGTTTGTTTAAATTTACATGAAGAAGTCGAGATCTGTCCGGATATATTGTGGGAAGATAATAACGGACTGAAATATAGACATTTCAGCATACAAAAACTTGAAAACTTTAATAAGTCGAGATTTAAGGATGAACTCAACATCAGATCATCCTACTCATATAACATCACTATCAAAAAGCTTGATGGGACTTACAAATACGTGATAGGCGAAAAGATTCCCGATTCTTATAGAGGCGATGTGAGTACATACAAATCTCCTATAACACTACATAACACTTCAAACGGGAATGAGTATATTGGCAGTATGTCTACGATGGTGTGGGATCCATGAAAGTCAAAAGAAATGAAGAAGGTATTTTAACAGTCATGGATGCATTGATATTCACCATAGTACTTCTGATAGTGACTTTTTTACTGGTCAACATACTGCATGAGAATCTTACAAGAACCCAAGATCTGAGGGTGTCCGAGATCAGAGAAAAGGCTGTCTCTGATATACATGAAACCGTGATGTCCAAAGATCTTAATAGTAGTTATGAGAAAGATGGAGAAAAAATAAAGAAAAAATTATCGATGTCAGATTGGATCAAAAATCTTCTCTACCTAAAATATTTGAATGAGAATCATGGGAAAGAATACAATCTATCCACATTAGAATCAGATATAAAAGATGTATACAATACATGTGCTTGGGAGATATGTCGATACAATTTTGCGATATTCTCAGAATATGAAGATACTCATATCTTCCTTTCGAATAAATGTAATAACATGAAAGAGCTTCCTTCTGATAGAGGGGCAAATACTTTTGTCACGACTCTAGACACAGAAACTGTTGATTCAACCTCAGATGATCAGGAAGAAAGGCTTAACATCATATTGTACGTTTGGAGATGATTTTGTCCCGTCATCAGATTTAGTTTATTTGATCATAACCGATCTTCATCATATTATGAAGCAGTTTTGTTATAAATTATATATGTTGGACTAGCCTTTATTCTCGAGGTGATGTTACCGTTTTCATCACAAATCTCGATCATTGAGACTTTGCTGTAGTAAGGCTGCTTATCTTTTATGATATCCTTCAATCTGTTCAAATTAATATCAGTATCAACAGGGTATTGGATTACAAATTTACCCCTTCCATCGATATCATTCATAGATATCCTTATCCAATCTTCCATGGATCTGATATTAGATTCATCCAAGCCATCTGGGAGATCTTCATTAACTGATCCTGAAGCAGATGAAGTCAAGCTGTAAATATATGAAACATACTCATCATTTACCATCAGCGATACATTATTCTGACCAAATGGATATATTTCAACT
>CAYSTL010000025.1:0-5251 GCA_964433785.1 uncultured Thermoplasmata archaeon | reverse complement strand
ACCGTATTCATCTAAATTATATAATTTGATGTCAGAGTGAACTTCATCAGATATATCCTCTATATTAGATGGAGTTATTGGCACTCCTATCGATATCAAGGCTCTCAGTGTATTATTTGTTTCATTCCCATAAGATGAATCCGAAGAATCGTATTTATCGTTAATGAATTCCAACGAATCTTTAACATCAGAATATATCTGAGTCTTCGATCTATCCGGTTTTGTATTATCGTAAAAAACCTCTAGAACGTTATAGAACTCATATTGAGAATATTGTCCATGAACCATATCATAAGCTTTTTTCAGCATCCATATGATCCTATTAGATGTGAATCCTGCTGCTCTTCCTTCTTGATATATGCTTTTCATTTCTTCAAAATCTAAATCTTCTTTACCTTTTAATGCTGAATATGCTTGACTGGCTCCATCTAACATATCTTTAGCAGTACCGAGTACATCTGACATAGTTTCAAGTGATTTTATAGTTGATGATGCTACATTATAAGCACCACAAGTAGCCACTGTTAAAGCTATTTCAGCGATTTCCTGACCGATCTCTAACGCTCTTTTTCCATCCTTATATATCCCAATACCTGCGACCGTAGCTAATGAGATGAATGAACTTAATTTAGAGATCTTATCAGGTACATTTGCTCCTACATAATATTCTACATAAGCTCCCTGCATGAAATCAAGGCCTTCTTTAAAATCAAAGATATCTTCTTGTTTATCAAATATGGAATTTTTAGGTATCTTTTCCATAATATAACTTACAGAATTTTCTTTATTAACTCCAACAGAGTCTAAAGCATCACTATATTTTGTTGACTCCCCCTCATCACCATTATTCTTACCAGGGATAGCAGATGGGATAGCACCCAATACAGAATACATCAATTTCGGATCTAAGGCAACTCTCATGAATGATTTTCTTTTATTGACTACTTGGTTTCTAAAATCGCTCCAGATCTTCAAGGGTGTATTATCATTAAATAATTTCCTATCCATATTTACGGGGATGAGCTTTTCAGGATACCTGACGATCTCATCTCTTCTTTCATTATATCTAGATTTGATGACCGGTATGAAATCGTAGGCTCTAACGAATTTGTATTCTGAATCTGGAAGGCTCAGTGTGACTAAACTTTCGATCGTAGTTTTAGGAACAGGTAAAATATCACAAGCTATCGAAATAGCTTTTTTATCTTCGTTTGATAACGTCTTGTCTAAAGCCATCTGTGCTGCAAGTGTATCTCTTAACAAAGTGTGATTTTCAAAATCAACCAAAAATGGGATCCCATCTCTTTTTACTAACCAGGAATCGCTTGGTATATCAGTTACTAAAGAAAAGCTGCAGTCTAGATTTTTTGGACTCGTAGCTTCTCCTTTGATCGTGCTCACATTGAATACCGAGATATGATCAGATTTATCATTGTTGAAAACAAAACCTTGTTCATTAACTATCTTTGTAGGCGAGTATACGAATGGATCGGTGTAATCATCATCTTCACACAAATTGTTTACTGACTTAGCACTCACCATATATTCAAAACTCATCTGCTTATGGACCCTAGTTATAAACATGGGCTTATAGATCTCACTACCTCCGATACCTTTTTTAGATGTTATTTTTGTCCAATTATCTTTAAGATATGAGGTCACATTAGTTTTTACATATCCTTTTCTATTGTCTAGATCCCTTTCACCGTTGTCTTTTATTTTTATATTTACCAATCTTTTGTAATTCGAATATTTATCAGATCCCGTTATAGAACTGAATAGATTGATAACTGATTGAGCGTGAGCTGGAATATGTTTATTATCGACCATCGCTACTACGCTGACTCTATATGTGCAGTGAGTTCCTTTATCCTCATATTCATCCCCACCAGTAAAATCTGTTTGTTTTGACCTGTCTTCAAAACTGATCATAGTTTCTTTTTCTGTTTTATTGAAAACATTCCTGTTTAATTGCACATCTTTAACCTTGGCCTGGAGTGGTGTGCTTGGTTTGTATTTCTTTTTTATAGCAGGCAACGGCGTGTAAAGCTGTGTAGAAATAGGTGTGCTTTCTGCAGTTAATCTTTTCTTGAAAGTTACTCCCACATATTTCTCATTATCCACCAAAGTTCTGGTTGTAGAGCTGATACTCATGGTTTTAGATATCTTATCATCGATGTTAAATTGGAAAGAAGTCATATAATAGTCGTAATGTTTTTTCGAAAAAGGATTGAGATATGATGTCATCACTTTACCTGGATCACCATTATTCAAGGTCCTGAAATTTCTAATTCCTGTAGTATTATATGTTAAACTGTCAGCAATATCTACATAACTGAAGTCGATATCATTGATAGAAATTTTATGTTTAGTTCCCTCGGAATCTTTAATTTTAATAGGAGCTTTTGGTGCGTACACTACATCAGCTTCAATAGAATCTCCTGTATCCAAATTTGGATAAGTAAAAGTAACTCTACTATTTTCGATCTTTTCTAGATATTTAGGAACCTTTTCGTCCATAGAATGGACAACATCTTTGCCTAAATTATAGAAACTAGTTTTACCTCTGTTTTCTTTCCAGTCCGAATCAATATTACCCTCAAAAGGAGTACTATTTTCCCAATTCTCTCCTATCCAATTAGTTAATGGATCTTGATGCTGAATTTTGTTCCATGATCTTCTCAATGTTGAGCTTATCCAATTTTTCTTAACGCTGTTTATCGAAGATCCACTAATATCATCCACTAATAAACTTGTACTCGCTCCATCCCAAATAGAATCTTCATACTTGATATCTTTACCTGTTTTCAGCAAGCATTCTAATCTTCCCTCATCTTTTGCATTTGTTAGACCCTTCCTGCTCATATCAGCCATATTTGAGTTCACACGATCGAAAAGAGAAAATAATCCACAACCGCCAGTTGGGTCATCATCAGATGGGACTACGTTCAAAGTATCTCTTGCAATCTCTTTTATCTTACTAGTCCACTTACCATCGTTTTTCTTATCATCGCTTCCAATTTTATTCTTTATCTCTTTGAAATCATCTATTCCGTAATTTGATGAATCCAACTCAAAAACAAGAGACTCATTAGATGTAGATATACTTTTATCTCCTCTTAAAATTTTTAAACAGTTTTCTGTTTTTTCAGCATGATCATTATTATTTTCTCCAAAATTGATATATTCCTTCCACTTATCATAATCATCTTCTCCTGTGATTTTATCAAAATGATTTTTGATTTTTTTGTAAACATCTTTTTTGTATTTATATTTCTCAATATCACCCAGGTTATTTTTGATATTAGTAATTCTATCATCATTGGTACAATTTTCATGCAGCTCATTAATACTTCCTATTTCATTTATTGAGTCAACATAATCCTTATAATTCTCTGTTTTAGCATCATTAAAGCTGAACCAATCACCATTATTTATTTCATCTTTAGCTTCAATTATCTCACTTTTTATTTCACTGCATTTACAGTTTGAGTAATTATCATGGGTAGTATTCCAGTTTTCTATCTTTCTATTTATTGATTTCTCAGTATTTTCTAAATTATTACTATAATCATTCCTTTTTTCCCTTAAGTATGATTTTGACTCTTCAAAAAAGTTATTGATAACATCCATAACAGCATTTTCCTGTTCTGTTTTGTTTCCTACATCCTCATCACCAAATGGACCAAAAATCATGAGATAAAGTAACTGTGATCCGGTGACCTCAAACCCCATCTCTGAAAATAACCAACCTATATCATCAGCTATATCTACAATGGTTCCTGCAATTTTTTCTTCTATTTTGAACCATCCAGTATTTAAACCCCAAAGCCATTTGTTTATTATTTTATTTTCTACATGCTTCTCTAACTTCCCCGAGTTAAAATGGAATGCCTTCAAAGTATAACCTAAGGCTGTAGCTGAAAATGATAGAAGTTCTTTGATATACCCTAAATTAGCAGTATTCTCAGATATACTTTCATACACTGCTGAACCAAGTCCATTTTCAACATTGTCTATAAATTCTCCAATACTTTCTCCGTACCCATCTATTGCCTTTACTATAGTAGCAAAAAATGTTCCCCACCATTCAGGTGTTACTAAATCCATGAATCCTTCATCACTATATTTTTTCAAGAATGGTCCAGCTGTAAACAGTTGATCATCAATAACTCCTGTTGAACTGAATAATTTGATAGCTAAAGCTTCTACATTTATGAAATTATCTGGCCCATCACCTAACCAATTTTTGAATTCTCTTTTTCGTATGTTTTGAGGATATTCACTATTTATCTTATTGATTACTTTATCAACCAAATCTTCATCATAATTCTGAAAGACTCTCATCTGTTCTAATATCAGTCCGATATTGTAACAAATCTCTACATCCTCTTTTGATATGATCTTATCTCTAGTCTGATTTCCAAAATCTGTTTGGAAACCTTTCATGAATTTGCCTGATAGATTATTAAAGTAGGGTTTTTCATTTCCTTCGCTATTATTAATGGGTAATTTTTCAATCACTTTAAAGCCAAAATCAATAAATCTTAAATTATTAATTATATTAAAAACCCCATCCTGATCTTTCAACCCATACTTATCAAATATACTCTGCTCATAACCAATCTGAGTTTTTTTATCAGCATCTGAACCAAAAACTCTACAGTAAGTTAAAGTATAGAGCATAGATGAAGAGATCTTAGCTACATTTTGGAATCTGAATTTATCCATCAGATTTCCCATCAAAAAGAATGAGGTTTCTACTTTCTCATCTATATGTATTTTCTTAGACAAAAAAGCATCTGTAGTATTGTCATATATATTTACTTGAACAGTTCTATTTACTGTAAAAAATAGAGGACAATCTATCCATTCTCTTTCTGTCCCATTCAAAACTTTTACTCTTCCATATCCAAGTTCTACGTCCTGAGGATTTTTCAATGGGTAAAGATGAGTAGTGATGTACTTGTCTCCCTTTCTGATCGGTCCTTTGAAATTTTCTTTATAATATTTGTTAAATAATCTTGTGGTGTTTTCCTTTATATATTCAGCTAACTTCCTTTCACCAATGCCTTTTTTACCTTGAATACTCAATAAATTACCTTCAACCAAATCTATAGCCTTATATCCAGCTTCTTGAGCTGAACCTCTAAGTTCACTTCTAATATTATCTAATTGCTGGTTCAAAGATTTCATCCTTGTTTTTTGCATTTGTTTGTCATATTTTTCCACATTCAATCTTGCAAAATAT
>CAYSTL010000024.1:0-17708 GCA_964433785.1 uncultured Thermoplasmata archaeon | reverse complement strand
ATCTATAGTCCTCACTAAATACTGGTATTTTCCAAGATATTTCATCATCTCCTTGTCTGACTCCTTCGTAATTTATCACTATTTGGATATCATGATAACCTCTATCATCAGGCTTCCAAACAAAATTTGTTCTTACACTTGAAGGCTGATCAATGGTTCCTGAATCAACATAAATATAAGTTTGATTGATTATATTTGAATCTACTTTATTTCCATCAAATAAGGTTAGATCGACTGTACCGTTCCAACCACCTGAATTTAACACCTCTATGCTGAATGTGACTTGCTGATTTACTTTTATAAGATGATCTGGAGAATAGATTGTATTTTGATCATTAAAGGATAGATTAGCTTCTGTATAAATATTTACATTCTTGTTTTCCCAGTTGTTATCCCTGATAATTTCATTTTCATCAGATATAGGTTCATTGACATATACTGTGATAGTCCTTTCTTGAGTCAATTGTTCTGTAGATATATCTGCCTGCCAAAATATAGTAATACTATCACTTGTTTCTCCAGGGTCAAGGCCAGTAATGTCTATAGTTCTAATAAGTTCCTGATCAGGGGTATTCCAATCTACGTAGAAAGAAACATTGATCATATCTGATTCCCAACCACCCTGGTTTCTAACTTTACTCGTAATCATCAAGTTATTTCCTGATTGAACAGATTCTTGGGATATGCTGAAATCGATAGGTATTAGATCAGGTTCGCTGTTAACTACCATCTCTCTAGATAATGTATTGTTGTTTTCATTCAGTTCATCAAATTCACCTGATGGATCGACCTCAGCAAGTATTTCATAATTTCCTGTAGTAGGATCATCCCAGGTTACATTTACAGGCACAATTTTGGATGAATTACCCGGAACATCGACTCTTTTACTTCCAATAACTTGATCTTGATTTTCTCCGAAAGCAGTGAATTTTACCTCTACACCCTCGACATCAGATAAACCACTATTTTCTATATTAGCGGTTAGATTTACTGATGTATGATTCATTATTTCAAATCCTTCAGTAGACGTAATATCTACAACTGATAAATCAGGTAGAGGTATATCCATTTTAAAATTATAGTATCTGTGATTTGTTGTTTCATTTAATGCAGGGAAAGCTGAAAAACCGATACTTCGGGAAGAATTTTTCCATATATTTTCGTAATGATAAGTAGCGTCTAGTTTGTAATTACCTACAAATTTACTGTTTGGCCAGTCTTCAGGTTGATTTATTCTATCGGTTGCTAATAGTAAAGTGACTTCACCATCATCATTGGCCACATATGTTTCATTTATAATATCATAATAACCTTTTCCAGTTTTATTTAAGTAATCCCATGCTTCTTTATTATTATATAAATCATTTTTTTCTTTGACCAGTTGATTTAGATCTTCAGACTCAAAATTCTCAGGATTTGCTTCTAATGTAGCTCCAGACATCGGAGCACCTTGATTATTTGTGATCTTAACCGTTAACCATCTGTAAATCCATGTATTATTTTTTGTGTTCTCATCCTTTACTAATAATGGATCACCGTAAGTTGTTCTTTCCCCTGAATGAGTTAGACCATAACATTTGAAGTTAGTATTGTGCATTCTGAGGACACTGTGAGTCATCTTCGAATCTTCCTTCCATGTATTTTTACTTGTAGGTACAGTAAATGCTGTTCCGGTCCTTGGGTCAGTATCACTGCTGGTAAAATCTACATCGATGTGACTGTTGATAACTGTGAACTCTGAATCGTGTATATTGATATCATTATTATAAGCTGAAATCAACCTTAATCTATCAACGTTGATTGCAGAATCTCTTTGTCGGTCTGTATTCCAGATCTCTATCTCCAAATCCTGTACTAACCTTTTGACTGAACCATATTCTTTGATATCGAATTTACTCAAATCTATTTCCCAGATATCCGCTGATTCAGAAACAGGTCCACCAACCTTAGTAGTATTTTTGAATTGAATCACTCTTTCTCCATTACATTCTAAGTAGCCTAGGTCAGAAGTAAAATTAAATTCTGTTTCATAATCTATTTGAATATAAAGAGAACTGATCCTATTTATTGGATTTATATACGGATATTCTCCAATGTATTCCTTAGGGTACAATGGATTATAAAGATACCATTCATTATATGGTTGGTCACTCTCAATAGATATATAATCCCCTTCATTAACAGCTTTTAACTCATCAACTGGCTCGCCCCTGTTATCAAGTGGGAACCAAGACATCTGCTGTGCAGTGGTATCTAAAACATTATCAGGGTCTCTATCTGGGAAGTTTTCGTTTTCATAATAATTATTTATTTCGGAATTCTCCATCAAAACTTCAGAATCATCTGTAACAGTTAACATCGGACAAAATTCATTATCCTGTACGTCGATCTGATCATTTGTTGATCCGTCCCATAAATAGTCATAAGGTGGAATATTATCTAATTTATCAAAACTAGAATTTTCCATGTGGAGATAAGAATTATGAACGTTAACATAACCTGGGAATGTAAATGAAGAATTGTGTTTCATAATTATTTTTGATTGGTCTTTAGCTGTAACATCTGTTTTAATAAATGGTCTTAAAACATCTGCTGGTTTTGTTTTTAAAGTGCTGTTCCAAAGATGCAGAACGCCACCATTTTCTACTGTGATATTCCAAGTGTGACCGCTTTCATCCATCAATAAAGATAAAGTCATGTTATTTAGGTTAAGGCTTCCACCTTCTTTGATTATAATATTACAATCCTTGACATACTCTCTATCACCTCTTGTTCCATTGAGATACTGAGGGGTTGTTATGATCCAATTGTCTTCAACGCTATTTGTAACAAAATCCTCTGCCTTTGCTGTCTCTGCATGATTCTCAGATATTAGAGATACAAAAGGCGTAAACAAACTCACCAATAAAAAAGTGATTACGAGCATCCCAAGCAATTTATCCAGATAAACCTTTTTTTCAGACATAATTTTCCTCCTTATGGAAATAATATTCCGGATAAGTATAAGCCCGCCAAGACTATAAAATATTTTTCATCACATACTATACTATTAAAGTGTTATCAAAAAAATATCAACAATAATATCATAAATCTCTTTTAATATGAAATCTTCTTGAATGTGAAAGTTCGTAAAAAATTTTATACCATAATAACAATCCACAACCATGGATACCTACGAAGCAATAAAGAAAAGAAGGAGCATAAGAAGATTTAAGGAAAAATCTGTAGATTCAAAAATTTTGAAAAAATGTGTAAACGCAGCTAGACTTTCTCCTACGGCTGCAAATATACAGCCATTAAAGTTCATAACCATCACTAGAAAATTAGAAGAAGTATTTTCAGCAACGTCTTGGGCGGGTTATGTAGATTGGAGTCCGAGTAAGGAAGAAATGCCGAGAGCCTACATAGCCATATTAAAAAATAAAGATAAGGGATGGGAATCAGATATAGGTCTAGCCGCACAGAGTATATGCCTGACGGCTGTAAATGAAGGTTTAGGGACCTGTATTTTAGGTGCGATCGATAAAGAAAAATTGTCCAAAATATTACCAGTACCTGATGGATATGAATTGAAATTGATGATAGCGTTGGGATATCCAGATGAAGACTCTGAGATAATAGAAGAGCCGAAAAATATAGAATATTATTATGATGAAGAAACACTAAAAGTCCCTAAAAAACCGCTTGAAGACGTGTGGATTGAATGGTAAAAAGCGGAAATCAGTGAAAATATACTTATATGTGAACTATTCTAGGAAGTTAGAAGGAGAGAAAGCGGCTCAGCTTAATATACGAAAAATATAAAAAAGGTATCCAACTGACAATGAACAGATTTAAATATAGGGTACCTTTAAGTCGGTAGTTGCCGCTCCCGATGGGCCTGTAGCTCAGCCAGGTAGGAGAGAGCGTACAGATCTTTCCCTGGATAGAGCATCTGGCTTTTAACCAGGTGGTCTGGGGTTCGAAAATAAATTGTCGTCATGACAATTTTCGGAATTCCCCACAGGCCCATTTCCCATTAAGCTGATATGTACTCAATGGAGAATACAAAATATGATTAAAGAAAAAAAACCTGTAATGGGGGATGACCATGGGTAGTTTCAACGTATTAGATCACGGACTAGTACCTGAGCATCACCTCGTACCTAAAGAGAAGGAAGATGAGATTTTAGGTGAACTGGAAGTTGAAAAACAGAATCTGCCTAAAATATTGAAAACCGATCCAGTAATTCAACAATTAGAGATGGTTCACGGAGATATTGAGCTAGGTAGAATTATTGAAATAAAGCGGGAAAGTAAAACCGCTGGAGTGGCGAAAGCCTATAGATTAGTTGTAAAAAGATAAAATAATAAGGGTGTAATAAGATGAGAGATTTAGTTGATTCTTTCTTTGAGGAAACTAGTGTAGTTGGACACCATATGTCCTCTGTTAATGATTTTCTTCCTACTGTTGACAATCCAAATAGTAGAGCACAAAAGATCGTTGATAATATTCGAATAGGATTCCAGGAAGAAGGGTGGGGTAAGATCAAATTGGATCCTGAAAAAGTCGACGGTCAGGACATACAGATAAGAGTAGGTAGAAAGAGAACTGACGGTGATCAGTTAGATCCGAATTCAGAACCTACTTTAAGGATCAAAAGACCCACCGTTAAAGAGGCAAGTGGTTCACAGCATAAACTTACTCCTCAGGAAGCTCGTTTAAGAGATGTATATTACGAATCTGAGATTGAAATGAAGTTCACAGTAATAAAAGAGGGGATTGAAGAAGAACCAGTTTGGATAAATATAGGTAAGATGCCTATAATGATCGGTTCTAAGATATGCAATCTTCATCCTGATAATATAGATAATACGATGGAAGAGATATTGAACTCAGACATTGAAAGTCAGGAATACATAGAAAAAGATTATGAGGATAAATTGACTGACTTAGGTGAAGATCCTTGTGATCCACAAGGATATTACATAATTGGTGGAACAGAAAGAAATCTTATGGCTGTTGAGGACATGGCCTCTAATAGAGTGATGTGTGAGATAAATGAAAAGTATGGAAGAGAGATAGAAGTCGCAAAGATATTCTCACAAAGACATGGCTTCAGAGCCTTGACAGTGATGGAGAAGAAAAAAGATGGATTGATAGCCGTATCAGTTCCTACCGCAAGAGGAGACATACCTCTGATAGTACTCATGAAAGCTCTTGGCATGGAAAGTGATGAGGAGATATACGAATCCATAGTCACTGATCCTGAGATGGCTAGCACTGTATTTGCAAACATTGAGATGTGCCAGGAAGAAGAAGATTATTCTCCTGATGGAGTCTACGATAAAGAGGATGCCATGGCGTATCTGGAACGTAAATTTGCTACTGGTCAGGCTGAAGAATATAGGAGAAGAAAGATAGAATCCATTTTAGACAGATCTTTATTACCTCATCTAGGTGACAAAGAAGAGGACAGAAAGAAGAAGGCTCATTACCTGGGTAGGATGGCAAGGGCCATACTAGAACTTTCCATGGGTGAGAGAGAACCTGATGATAAGGACCATTATGCTAACAAGAGGATGAAGTTAGCTGGTGACCTGATGGCCGATCTTTTCAGAGTTTCTGTCGTTAATCTTCTAAAAGATCTAAAATATCAGCTCGAAAGAAATTACAGAAAGAAAGGTGAAATCCGATTAAGATCATCGATAAGACCTGACTTATTGACAAACAAACTTAGACACGCACTAGCTACAGGTAATTGGGTAGGTGGAAGAACAGGTATTTCTCAGTTGTTAGATAGAACATCTAACATGAGTACTATAAGTCATCTTAGAAGAGTTAAATCACCTTTATCAAGGAGTCAGCCTCACTTCGAGGCGAGAGAGCTTCACCCTACTCATTGGGGAAGGTTGTGTCCAAATGAGACACCAGAAGGTCAGAACTGTGGTCTTGTAAAAACATCTGCTATAATGATAGATGTGTCCAAGGGCGCTGAGCCAATGGAAGTAAGATGGAAATTACATGACATCGGATTACAGCAGATGGGTGGAAGACAAGGACCATCTACAAAAGTTTACCTGAATGGCGATTTAGTCGGTTTAGTCGAAGATCCGGAGGGATTTGTAGACGATGTCAGAAAAGTAAGAAGAAAAGGTGAGATATCCGACGAAGTGAATATCCGCTATGATCCAAAGATGGATGAGGTCATAGTCAACTGTGATGAAGGAAGAGTCAGGAGACCTTTATTGGTCGTAGAAGATGGCAATATCAATCTTACTAATGAAATAATGGAAGAACTACAGGAAGGCAAAAGAGATCTTGAGTCTCTATTTAATAATGGTATAATAGAATACATAGATGCTGAAGAGGAAGAAGATATCTACGTTGCAATATACCCCTTTGATATACCTGGGATGTGCGAACATTGTGGAGCACCATTATCCGAAGCAGACATAGCATGGCCTAACATGGGAGAAGATAAAGAAACTGCTATCTTGGAATGTAAAAAATGTGGCGGAGAGATGGAAAGAGAAATAGAATTGACAGAGGACCACACCCACATGGAGATAGATCCTCTGCTCATACTCGGGGCATCTACAGGTCTTGTTCCTTATGCAGAGCACAATGCGGCACCAAGGTGTTCGATGGGTGCGAACATGATGAAGCAATCGCTAGGTCTGAATGCTTCAAATTATAGATATAGGCCTGATACTCGAGAACATCTATTGCATTATCCACAGTTACCTCTTTTACAGACCAAAACCATGGATTGGGTCAATTTCAATGATAGACCTGCAGGACAGAACTTTGTCGTAGCTGTGATGTCTTACCATGGATACAACATGGAAGATGCATTGATCATGAACAGAGCAGCGATAGACAGAGGTCTTGCAAGATCTACATTCTTTAGAACTTACACTGCAGAAGAAAGAAGATATCCTGGTGGTCAGGAAGATAGTTTTGAGATACCTGATCCAGATGTGAGAGGAGCTAGAAGCGATCATCTCTACAAGAGTCTAGATGAAGACGGGCTTATCAGCCCAGAAACGAAAGTAGATGGTGGCGATGTGCTAGTTGGTAAAACTTCACCACCGAGGTTCCTTGAAGAGGACACTGACTTTATGGCGCCTCAGAAGAGAAGGGAGACGTCTAAGATAGTCAGACCAAGGGAACAAGGTTGGATAGATTCAGTCATGCTCACGGAATCTTCTGATGGTAGCAGATTAGTAAAGGTTAAAGTAAGGGATCAAAGAGTTCCTGAGCTTGGTGATAAATTCGCTTCAAGACACGGTCAGAAAGGGGTTATCGGGAAACTCGTTGAGCCGGAAGACCTACCATTTACAGAAAATGGACTTGTACCCGATCTATTATTGAATCCACACGCTATTCCATCGAGGATGACAGTTGCTCACGTACTTGAGATGCTCGGTGGAAAAGTAGGTTCATTGAAGGGTAGATTTGTCGATGGTACACCGTTCAGTGGTGAAAAAGAGGATGCTCTAAGAAAAGCACTTAAAGAATCTGGATTCAAATCAAACGGTACAGAGATACTTTACGATGGACGTACTGGAAAGATGCTTCAAGCGGAAATATTTGTTGGAGTTATATATTATCAGAAACTACACCATATGGTTTCGGGTAAACTCCATATGAGATCCCGTGGACCTGTACAGATACTCACTAGACAACCTACAGAAGGTAGATCCCGACAGGGTGGTCTCAGATTCGGTGAGATGGAAAGAGATTGTTTGATAGGTCACGGTGCAGCAATGGTGATAAAAGACAGATTGTTGGATCAGTCCGATGGTACGACTGAATATGTATGTGGTAATCCAGACTGTGGACACATAGCTATTTTAGACAGTAATGGAGAATTGAGATGTCCTGTGTGTGGTGAGAAATCTAATGTTCATCAGATACAAACATCGTATGCTTTCAAATTATTGATGGATGAGTTAAGATCACTTGGAGTTACTATGAGACTTAGATTGGAGGATCAAAAATGAGCCGAAATAAAGGAGTCTCCAAAAGGATAGGCAGTATTCAATTTGCTTATATGTCACCAGAGGAGATCAGAGAATTATCTGCTACTAAGATCATAACACCTGATACCTATGACGATGATGGTTTCCCTATAGAGATGGGATTGATGGACACACATCTTGGTGTTATCGAACCAGGTTTAAGGTGTAAGACCTGTGGTGGCAGGGTAGACCAATGTTCAGGTCACTTTGGACATATCGAATTAGCGATGCCCGTTATCCATATCGGATATGTGAAAGAGATAAAGAAATTATTAAGATCGACATGCAGTGAATGTGGAAGGATATTGTTGCCTGATGAGGAAGTCGAGGCAAATATCAACAGGATCAACCAGATAGAGAATTTAGGTGGAGACCCACTGGACATAAGGTCTATTGCTAAAGAGGTCTCAAAAGAGGCTAGGAAGAATAAGATATGTCCTCACTGTAAAGCTGAGCAAAGAAAGATAATGCTCGATAAACCTACTACATTCAGAGAGGACAATACAAAATTGACACCTAAAGAAGTGAGGGCTAGGTTGGAAAGGATACCCGATAAAGATCTGATACCATTAGGTATCGATCCTGACGTTACGAGACCAGAATGGATGGTTTTATCCGTATTGTTGGTTCCACCGGTCACAGTCAGACCTTCTATAACCTTAGAATCAGGAGATAGGTCTGAAGACGATCTTACACATAAGTTGGTGGATATTTTAAGGATCAATCAAAGACTTAGAGAGAACAGAGATGTGGGTTCACCACAGTTGATCGTTGAAGATCTTTGGGACTTATTACAATACCATGTCACAACTTACTTTGATAATCAAACTTCTGGTATACCACCAGCTAGACATAGAAGTGGAAGAACTCTTAAAACCCTTATCCAGAGGTTGAAAGGTAAAGAGGGAAGATTCAGACAGAACCTAAGCGGTAAAAGGGTCAATTTCTCATCGAGAACCGTTATATCACCTGATCCTTGGCTTTCTATTAATGAGGTTGGAGTACCTGAGAAGGCAGCTAGGGAGTTGACTGTTCCTGTTAAAGTCACAGAATTGAACTTAGAACAGTCTAAAGAACTGGTCAAACAAGGTCCAGAACCTACTGAAAATGGAAAATACGCACCTGGAGCCAATTATCTGATCAGACCCGATGGAAGAAGGATAAGAGTTACAGATAGGAACGCTGAAAATGTTGCAGAAAAGATAGAGCCAGGTTTCACTATAGAAAGAGGCCTCAAGGATGGGGACATCGTACTGTTCAACAGACAACCATCTCTGCATAGGATGTCTATGATGGCCCACGAAGTGAAGATAGTACCTGGTAAAACTTTCAGATTGAATCTAGCTGTATGTCCACCTTACAATGCTGACTTCGATGGTGACGAGATGAACCTTCATGTTTTACAGAGTGAAGAAGCAAGAGCTGAAGCTAAGGTATTGATGAGGGTGCAGGAACATATACTCTCACCTAGATTTGGTGGACCTATAATAGGTGCTATACAGGATCATATAAGTGGATTATTCTTCTTGACCCATAACAACCCAACGTTCACAAGAAAAGAAGTTGTAAGTATATTTTCAAATCTAAAAACGGATAGATTTCCAGAACCTGTAGAAGAGGATGGTCAGAAGGTCTGGAAAGGTAAAGATATATTCAGTCATTTCTTGCCTGATGACTTAAATATTGAGTTCAGAGCATCTATATGCGAGAAATGTGATGAGTGTAAAGGAAAAGATTGTGAATATGATGCTTATGTATTAATCGAAAATGGTCAGTTGATAACAGGTACTATAGATGAAGATGCAGTCAGCGCATTCACAGGAGAGATCGTTGATAAATTAGCCAGAGATTACGGTAATGACAGAGCAAGAGAATTCATTGATAAAGTGACCAAGATCGCTCTAGGAGTTATAACCTTAAGAGGGTTCACTACAAGCATTGAGGACGAGGACATACCAAAGGAAGCTAGAAAACAGATAGATGAAGTCCTAGAAAATGCGAAAGAAAAAGTGGCAGATTTGGTAGAAGCCTACAGAAAAGGTGAGCTAGAACAGCTGCCAGGAAGGGATCTGAAAGAGACATTGGAAGTTACCGTCATGAAGGAATTAGGTAAAGCAAGAGACGATGCAGGTAAGATAGCTAGCAAGCATCTTGGTCTTGGAAACAATGCAGTCGTTATGGCTAGAACAGGTGCGAGAGCGAGCATGCTCAATCTAACTCAGATGGCTGGTGCTCTCGGACAACAGGCTATCCGTGGTGAGAGACCTAACAGAGGATACGAGGAGAGAACTCTCTCACATTTCCAAAGAGGAGAACTTGGTGCCGAATCTAAGGGATTCGTTAAATCATCGTATAAAGATGGATTGAATCCACTTGAATACTTCTTCCACAGTATGGGTGGTAGAGAAGGTCTGGTCGATACTGCTGTCCGTACAAGTCGTTCAGGTTACATGCAGAGAAGGCTTATCAATGCGTTAGAGGATCTGATGGTTTCAGATGATGGTACCGTAAGAAATACTGCTGATACTATCATCCAGTTTGATTATGGTGAAGATGGGATCGACCCGATGAGAAGTAAAGAAGGAAAAGCTGTAGATATGGATGACGTGATGCGTGAATATAGAGCACAAAAGAACGGGGGTGACTAGATATGGCAAAGAAGGATACAATAAATGCCTTAAAAAGAAGAGGTGTTAAGGACGAGTTGGCTAAGAATTTAGCTGATGAAGGATATCTTCTAGGTGATGTTAAAAGTGCCTCTGTTGAAGAACTGCAGGAATTGATGAGTGAAGAGGAAGCTAAAGAAGTTTCCAAACAGGTAGGAAAGAAACCTAAGAAGAAAAGTAGAAAGAAAAAGAAGAAAAAGAAGGAAGAGGAACCTGAACCTGAGGATATCACGATCCCAGAGAAGTTCGAGGAATTGAAAGGGATAGCTAAAGAATTAGATGAGATATCTGATGAGAAAGGCTACGACCTACCTAGATCTATCATTGAGGAAGCAGCTGATAAAGTAGAAGAAGAGGGTATCGATGAGTCGGATTATGATATGATTATTGACATGATCAATAAAAGATATCAAAATAGAAAGGTTGATCCAAAAGAATCGGTAGGTATCGTTGGAGCACAATCTATTGGTGAACCAGGTACTCAGATGACCATGCGTACCTTCCACCACGCAGGTGTTGCAGAGATGAGTGTTACACAAGGTCTGCCAAGGATGATAGAGATCGTTGATGCTAGGAAAGTCCCAAGTACACCAGTGATGGAAGTTCATTTAGAAGATGAGATCAAAGGTGACAGGAGTGAAGCAAAGAAGATCGCTTCCAAATTGGAGATTACAAAGTTGATAGATATCGCAGATGTTGATATCGATATGGGCGAAACTAAGATAGTTATAAGACCAGAGATGGACGCCCTAGCTGAACAAAATATCGAAGTAGAGGATATAGTTAGTAAACTAAAGAGTAAAAGAAAGGTTGCTGGAAACATAGAGTTAGAAGGTAACACTATTTATATAACAATCGAAGAGAGTAAATTTAGTCTTCTTCACGAGTCTGTAGAGAACGCTAAAGATACCAAGATCAAGGGTCTAAAAGACGTAAATAGAGCCATCATTAGAAGGATGGGAGATGAGTTTGTTATATTTACAGAAGGATCCAACCTTGAAGATTGTTTAAAGATAGATGGTGTGGATGTAGAACAAACCTCTACTAACAGCCCAACAGAGATCTATAATGTATTGGGTGTTGAGGCAGCTAGAAATTCGATAATAAAAGAAGCAAAAAAGACGCTTAATGAACAGGGTCTTGAAGTCGATATAAGACATATCATGCTTGTCGCTGACATGATGACCAACGAAGGAGATGTTAAGGCAATTGGTAGACATGGTGTATCTGGAAAGAAAACGAGTGTACTTGCGAGAGCAGCTTTCGAGATCACAAGCACCCATTTATTGAGGGCTGCTATCGTAGGAGAGGTGGACCAATTAGACGGTGTTGCTGAGAATGTTATCGTAGGTCAGCCTATCACTCAGGGTACCGGTGCAGTGAAGGTTAAATATACTGGTGCTCCGAGGGATAAAGAAAATAAATGAAAAAAACGATAAATATAAGTAAGAGATAAGATAAAAAGGCACATCAAAATCATGACTATAATGGAGGATTAATGTATGGATATAAACAGAGAAATTAGAGTTGCTGTAAATACTGGCAAAGTAAGCTTTGGAGTTAAAGAAGCTAAAGATAATGTTGAAGAAGGTAACGCAGAGTTACTGATAGTCGCCAACAACTGTCCTGAAGAGGAATTTACTGGCAACGACTATAAAGAGGTACCGATATACCACTACAAAGGTATAAATAAGGACCTGGGTTCAGCTGCAGGTAAACCCTTTGCAATCTCAACATTAGCTATTATGGACTCTGGAGATTCAAATATATTATCACTTAAGGCGGATTAAAAATGTCAGAAGGAATGGAAGATATCACATTTAATGAAAAAACGCTTAGATACATCTCTTTATTTGAGAAGACGACTGGAACGAAGGTCAAGGACTGTATAGATATACCTGAGAAGGTTATCTTTTTAGTGGAGAAAGGCAACATTGAGAAAGCAATAGGTAAAGGCGGAAAGAACGTCACTAAAGTGAGTAATAAGATAGATAGAAATGTTCACGTTATTGAATATAGTGACGATCCGAAAGAGCTTTTGAAAAATATCTTCTACAGCTATGGTGTTAAAGATATAACATTAGAAGAAAAGAACGACATAAAACATGGTACTGTAGAAGTCAAGCCTGAGAACAAAGCTAGGGCTATCGGTAAAAAAGGAAGAAACCTTTCAATAGCTAGAAAGATAATGATGAGGCACTCAGATATATCCAGCGTATCTATTGCTTAAAATACCTGGATCGCCTCTGAAGAAAAGATAATTACCCAACTCTTTTTCCTTTTTCCATTTAAGTCTGCAGCTACAATCTGTAGGTACTTCTTCTAATACAGATTTATCTTGAGTTATGTTAAATTGGTCTATTTTTTCGATTATCTCGTCATCATTATCTCCACAGTTGTGAGGACCTCGATCACTGCCTAACCCAGCTTTTGAAGATACTAAGGTCGTATCTAATCTAGCTTCTTTTAGAACTTGTACTAAAGACCATAACCATGGTGGCCTGTAGACATTTTTATACCACAGATGTTCTACTAAACTCCCTCTCTGGACGTTCACTGGATTTATCGAAATTATGTCAGATAGTTCTGTAACCTTATCTATAGATACTAAAGTATCGTTTATAGCTTCTTTTTCAGTCAAAAAAGGTGGTTTTAGTAAAAGATAAGTCCTGACAAGTCCGTCAGTTTTTTTGACTCTCTTGGCAGCTCTTTCATAACCATCAAACGTGAATCCTTTATTTATGCATCTTTTGAGAATGAAATTATCAGCGGATTCTAAACCTATCGCTACTTCTAATTGATTTGTCAATTCTGAAAGTTCCTTCAACCTTTTCTTCTTTATAAATTCAGGCCTAGATTCTATCAATGTCTTTTCAGAATCAAAACTATCTAATATCTTTTCAGCAATATCATTTGATAGTTCTTTCTCATCAAGAAAACTACCAGAAGTGTATATCTTAACGATAGGTTGATCGTCATATTTCTCTAAAGCACTGCTCAACTGTCTCTCTAGATGTTCATCTTTTATCTCCGGATTTGTATCTGTGTAGTAACCACACATAGAACATCCACCGAGATATGACCAGGAACATCCTCTTGTTCTGAAGATAACTGAGAAGACATCTTTAACTTCAGAATCGTCTATCTCACTCTCCTCCCAGGTTGTGATCAGATCTGTTCTATCACTTCTCTCACTTTTAGAATGACATTTCAGTATTTCGTTCTCTAAGTTCATGTCTACCAATCAGATGGATAAACTTGCTTCCGGATATATATGAATTCTTATCTTTCATTATTCTAATTCTATATCAGTTATGATTTGCAGATTGATTTTTAACACATTATAACTAAATTCTAAAGTAAAATAGTAACCTTAATAAGGAGATTTAGTTATAATCTGATAATAGGCGGCCCGGTGCGATCATCTGTTAACATTCACATCCGTTTCATGGGACCTCCTTTCGGATACTCATGTGAATGAAGAAAATAGACTTATCCTCAAAAGCACTGGGTCGTCATTATAATTTTAAGAAAAAAGAATAAAGGGTTTGTTTTATAGGTTGTTTATTATCTTCTCTATGATCTCTGTATTTTCTGGTAGATCAGTAGATATAACTTCATCGAGTTGTATCTCGTCTCCGAACGTATTCACGATAGTGCCCTTCTTTTCTAACCAACTTCTGATCGGTAGTACCAATTCAGCAGAATCGGTGGTATCATTTTTCTTGGAAGTAAACTGTATAATTGTTTTGTCTTCTGGTACTGATCCAATCTCATCTCCAAATACGATCAAGTAATCAGCATCACTGTATCCATGTTCGATGTCCATATCATTCAACCCTTTGGAGTTAGCTCCTGTGTTTGCTACCAGCATCCTATCCGCTGTTATATCAGAATGTTCTGTCACTAGTGCTATACCATCTTCGATATATTCAGGTGCTAATACCTCAGTTGCTCCGTTTTCTTTCGCTCTTCTAACGAACATCTTGAGTATTGGGTTCACATCATAGACTCCTTCTTCTACGTATAATCTGTCTGCTGATAATAAGTCATCCAAGTTGACCGTTGAGATGTGTGTTTTTTCCATTACTGCTTTTCCATCTAATTCATCTGAAAGTTCGATAAGTTTCTCAGCTTCTTCGATTGTAGAATCTCTAGATATAAGCACATCGGTTTTGCCACCATCAATAATACTCTTCAGGTCTTCCATCCAATTTTCTTTAAGTCTTGGTCTATCAACAGGTTTGACGATGGTATCGAATTTACCTATGTCACAGAGATGGCCTTGATACACTGGGTCCTCTTCTGGTTTGAGCATAACCGGTCTTCCATTAACAGTTCTTACTTCCACTGGACATGTCAAACCACATCCGATACAGTGTGAATTACCTGCAACTTCTGCTTCGTGTGGTCCTGGTTTATTGTCCTGTAAAACTTCTTCAAATGCACCGGTAGGACAAGCATCTGCCAGATCTCCTATCAATTTACTGTCAACTTCTCCCAGCGGTTCACCAAATGCAGGTTCTACCACGGTTTTTAAACCACGATTTGCAAATTGTACTGTTCCTTCGCCATGAACTTCTTCTGTTGTCCTTACACAGGAACCACAAAGTACACATTTAGATGGTTCACGGACAACATTAGGATGAGAATCATCGACTTCGTATTCAAATGTGAATCCTTCGTAAGTTTCCTGTTCAGCATCATACATATCAGCGTACTCTCTAAGTTTACATTCGAACCTATCTAGACATCCACACTCAAGACATCTTTCTGCTTCTTTTTGCGCTTCCTCGTCACTCCATCCAAGTTCAATGGGTTCAAAGTCCTTTATCCTTTCATCAGGATCTCTCATGGGCATACTCACTCTTGGTTTTTCTGTATAATCTGCCAGATCTTCCTCGGTAACTTCATCTTTGTGAACGTATCCATAAGGCATGGTATAATCTTCAGGCACTTCGTATGAATCCAGTTCATCCTTCAAGTATGCATCTAAAGCGTAGGCAGCCTCTCTGCCTTGACCTGTACATTCTACAATTGATGAAGCCCCCATCACCGCATCTCCTGCAGTGAATACATCTTCAAAGTTAGTCTGGAATTTATCATTCGTCTCAAGTGTATATTTTGCCTTCTCTAAGCCTTCTTCTTCCAATAACTCTAGATCAGGCTGCTGTCCAATAGCTAATACTACGGTATCTGCTTCGATATCTACATACTCATCTGGTATCTCTATCGGCTTTGGTCTTCCTGACTCATCGGGTTCACCTAATTCCATACATGAACAGGTAACTTTCTCGATCCCTTCTTCTTCACTACCGCACACCTTAGATGGGCTCGCTAGGAATTTGAAATCTATACCTTCCTCTTTAGCCTCTTCTATCTCTTCTTCATTTGCTGGAGCTTGTTGTAAAGTTCTTCTATATGCTATAGTTACCTCTTTACCGAGTCTTCTAGCCACTCTAGCAACGTCCATCGCCGTGTTTCCACAACCGACAACAACGACTTTTTCTCCCAGATCCATCTCTTTACCAAGTGTCTGGTCTATCAGGAAGTCTATTCCTCCCATAACTCCAGGGAGCTCTTTTCCTTCGATAGGAATTATCCAGCTCTCCCAGGCACCTGTACCAACGAACACTCCATCGTATTCATCTCTGAGTTCCTGTAAAGTGAAATCATCACCCATCTTTGAGTTGGTCTCAGCCTCTATTCCAAGGCTTAATATCCATTCGATCTCTTTATCTAACAGATCCTTTGGTAATCTGTAATTAGGAATACCGTATCTCATCATCCCGCCCAATTTTGGCATCATGTCGAATATCTTCACGTCGTGACCTTTCAATCTTAAGAAATAAGCGGCTGTCAGTCCTGCTGGACCTCCACCGACCACTGCGACTTTATTACCTGTACTCTCTGGTATCTCAGGTGTCCAAGGATTCTCTATTTCTTTTTCAGCAGCATACATTTTGAGCTGCCTGATAGCGAGAGGTTCTTCCACATCTTGTCTTCTACATTCATCTTCACATGGAGCGAAGCAAGCTCTTCCTAATGATATCGCTAGTGGAGTTTGCTGCTTGATCAGCTTTGATGCCTCTCTAGGTCTACCATTAGCGATATGAGCCAAGTATCCTTGACAATCTGTACTAGCGGGACATTCTAATGAACATGGTCCAATACAATCTCCTGTATGTTCTGAAAGTAGAAGCTCCAAAGCCATCTTCCGCCCATCTTGGACCTCTTCGGTATCCAGTGTGATCTCCATCCCATCCTGGATGGGTGTATCACAGGTAGTTGTGATCTCAGTACCTCTATCAGTTTTGATCTTGGCTAAACAAAGTCGACAACCACCAAAGGGTTCTTCAATATATTCGACTTCACAAAGAGTAGGTATAAAATATTCGTTTTCTCTGCAAACATCTAAAACCATCTTACCTGGTTCAGTCTCATATTCTTCTCCATTTATCGTAACAGTGATTTTAGCAGACATCTATTCCACCTCTATTGCATCAACAGGACAGACTTCTTGACACGCTCCACATTTGATACACTTATCCTGATCTATAGTGTGTTGTTCCTGGCTCTCTCCTTCTATAGCATCAGCAGGACATTCCTGAGCACACTTAGTACATCCGATACAAGAATCTGTAATGGTGTATGTTATCAAATCTCTACATACTGCTGCTGGACATGTTTGTTCTTCGATATGCTGTACATATTCATCTTTGAAATATCTAAGAGTAGTTAACGCAGGATTTGGAGCTGTTTGGCCTAAACCGCACAGAGAATGCTCTTTAATCTGTTTAGCCATCTTGTGTAGTTTGTCAATATCTTCCATAGAACCTTTACCTTTAGAGAAGTTTTCAAGCATCTCTAACAGTCGTTTAGTACCTATCCTGCAGAACGTACATTTCCCACAGGATTCTTCCTGAGTGAAGTCTAAGAAATATTGAGCAACATTTACCATACAGTCATCTTCATCCATCACGATCATACCGCCGGAACCCATTATCGCACCGGCTTCGGTCAATGTTTCGTAAT
>CAYSTL010000023.1:0-17801 GCA_964433785.1 uncultured Thermoplasmata archaeon | reverse complement strand
AGGTCAACGATAGATTCCCCTTCAAAAATGATATCTCCTTCAACATCTCTGTAACCCTCTAAACCCATAATCGTATTGGCTAAAGAGGATTTTCCAGCACCGTTCGGTCCAACGATAGCGTGAACATATCCTTCCCAGATGTCAATATTTACATCGTCCAATATCTTTGTACCATCTATACTCAGACTAAGATTTTTCGTCTCTAAAATACCCATAATGATCACTTCTTTAATTCTTTGAGTTTCTTCTTTACCTCATCTACATGGCCTCTAACTTTAACCTTTTCCCACTTATGAACTATCTTCGATTCTGGATTTATAATAAATGTACTCCTTATTACTCCAAAATACTCGTTTCCAAACATCTTTTTCGGTCTCCAGACCCCATACTTTTCAAGCACACCATGCTCTGGATCCGCCAATAATTTTATTTCTAAATCCTTTAATTCCTTAAACTTGTTGTGTGTATCCACGTCATCAGGACTCACTCCGATCACTTCAGAATCCATGTCCTCAAAATCATCTAATGCCTCTGTAAAATTCTGGGCTTCTAAAGTACATCCAGGTGTGTTATCTTTCGGATAAAAATAAAGTATCAGCCATTGCCCCTTGTAATCGTGTAAGCAGACTTCCTCCCCATTCTCATCTGGAAGACAGAATCCTGGTGCTTCTTGACCCATCTCTAAACTTTCCTCTGACATCTCAATCAACTTCTAGTAATTTATTTACCCTTTTTAATCTTTCATCTCTACTTAGTTTATCCTTAACAGGATTCGTATCACCATACTGCCGTTCATGATAGACCGGTCTTTCTTCCTTAAAATAGACACCGATAGGTATCCTGTCTTTTTCCTGGGTCAGTTCGATCGCCTCGTTCATCGTTTCAGCAGGTTCGTCTATCACTTCGACCAGTTCGTTATACTTGCTGTAAGTATTATTGAATGTTACACATGGTTGAAGTATATCCACTAAGGCGAATCCCTCATGATTCACTGCTTCCACCATGAGTTCGGTCAAATGTTTTATGTTTCCTGCATAACCTCTAGCTACGAATGAAGCTCCAGATGACAAAGCAACGGCCAACGGATTTAAAGGCTCCTCGATACTCCCTTCAGGAGTAGAAGGACCTTTGTATCCCTCTTCACTAGTTGGGGAAACTTGGCCTGTTGTTAAAGAATAAGCTCCGTTGTTATGAACGAATAAAGTGACGTCTTCGTTTCTTTTAGCAGCAAATATCAGGTGTCCTATACCCTCACCATATATATCTCCATCACCAGCAAACCCTATTGGCTTCAAGTCTGGATTGGCAAATTTCATACCTTGGATAGATGCGATCTCTCTTCCATGGATTGAATATAGACCGCTCAGATCCACGTAATCAAATATCTTAGCATGACAGCCTATACCGGATGAGATCAGCAGATCTTCCTTTTCAATGCCCTCTTCATCCATCTTCTTGACTGCCTGCTTGAACGCATTCAATATACCAAAGTTTCCGCAACCTTTACACCAGGTGTTCTCGGCGTAAGTACCTAAATCTTCAGACATCTCAGATCACCTCCTTTAACTCTTCAGCTAACTTTTTCGGCTCGAAAGGTCTACCATCGTACTTTCTTATTACTGTCTTAGGAACGATGTTCATTTTTTCCCTCAATAATTTTGCGAACTGTCCTTCAGAACTCTGTTCGACTACGATGACATCTTCTTCCATATACTCTTCTAATTCCCATATAGGTAACGGTTCTAGATACCTAGGTTGGATAACCTTGACATCTAAATCACCATGCTTTACAGCCTCCAACACGCTCATCGTTGTTGATCCATAGGTAAATATGACCGTATCTCCAGAACCATACTCATTGATGGTCTTCATATCCTTCATCCTTTTCACTATACTCTCTCCCTTCCTCTTCCTTTTATCGTGCATCTGAGTGACTATCTCTGGCTCTTCTGTACTTATACCGTATTCATCATGTTCTTTACTGCTCCACTTGATAACATCTTCAGAAGGTGGGAATTTCAACGGTGATACTCCGTCCTCTGTATCTTCATATCTATCATACTCTCCAGAATCATGAAGTACAGGTTCCGCCCATCCAGTATTTTCTGGTTTCAAATCTACCGTCATACTGCTCTCGGAAAGATGTTTCTCAGTGAGTAAAATTCCAGGTGTCTGGAACTCCCATACCATATTCAACATCTCTGCAGAGAGGTAAAATGCTTCTTCTATAGTTCCTGGTGCTGCCACTATCCTTGGAAATTCTCCATGTCCCTGATGTAATGCAAAATTTAGATCACCTTGCTCTGTATAAGTAGGTACTCCAGTCGAAGGACCTGGCCTTGATGATAAGACGAACAAGACAGGTGCTTCTGCCATCCCAGCCAAAGAGAAGGTTTCAGCCATAAGTGCGAAACCACCACCACTGGTCCCAACCATCGTTCTAGCACCGGGCAGTGTTGCTCCAACAGCAAGATTCGCTACAGATATTTCACTTTCTGGGTGTACAGGCATGACCTGAAGATCATCTTTATGTTCAGCAAAATAATGTAAAATCGTAGAAGCAGGTGTCATCGGATATGCTATATAGATATCTAAACCTGCAGACGCAGCGCCCAAGGATATCGCTTCATTACCTGTCAATATTTTTTTCTTCTCTTTTCCTTCTGTCAACTCAAACTTATCAAATACGTTCTTTTCGACTGCTAAGTCATATATCTTTTCAGCATAGGATAGATTATCTTCAACACCCTTTGAATATTCCTTCTCTACAAAGCTTTTCATCTCTTCCTTTTTCATCCCTAATACTGCACTAAGAACTGCTACCCCACTCACTCCCAATATCAGATCCGGTCTAGAATATTCTTTTCCCTCACTGGTTAGAGATAGACCTATACCTTCGGCTTCATCCATCTCATCTGAATTATAGATTATTATACCGTCTTCTGAAACATGATCTTTATGATTATTATAACTCCTCTCATCCAGGTTGACAACTAAATCAGCTTTCATGTAGTGACTATTTATCTCCTCTAAGGCAGTACTGACCACTGAAAAATTATGACCACCCCTTATCAAACTCTGATAGTCTTCTATCTCAAAAACATCTCGTCCCATATCAGTAAAAAGATTAGATGCTGCTGAACCTGCCTTCTTGATCCCCTCGCCTGCCTTTCCTCCTATCATGTAAGTAAATATCTCTTTTTTCATCATCGCTCACCTTTGAAAGATTTTTGGATATAAATAAAGATAAAGGGTTTTAGGAACCTTATTCCTCTTGATCTTCTTCCTCGTCTTCACCAGGCATCCTTTCTCCGAGTTTAGAATCCATCATCATCAGTGCACTCGGACTGTCTCCTATCATCTTCAATTTCTGTACCACTTCTTCCGTTGAATCTTCTTCCTCGACCTGCTCATCTATGAACCACTGTAGCATGTTCATGGTTGCTCTGTCATTCTCTTCTTCTGCCAGATCAGCTAACTCGTTTATCTTCTTAGTGATATGTTGTTCATGCTCATATGCATCTTCGAAGGCCTCTAGTGGTGATTTCCAATCTATCTTTGGTTTTTCGATGTTCTCCAGTTCCACTTTACCACCTCTTTCCTCGAGGTAGTCAAAGAAACGCATCGCGTGATCGACTTCTTCCTGTGCCTGTAGTCTCATCCAGTTCTCAAAACCATCTAAGCCCTCATCACCGAAGTAGGATGCTGCTGACAAATACAAATATGCGGAATAAAATTCCTCATTTATCTGTTCATTTATCGCTTCTTCTATCTTCTCACTTATCATTCTCTCACCTCACTCAAATTTCTTAAAGGAATCTTTCTTTGCGCCACAAACTGGACACTTATCTGGGGGATCGCCTTCGTGAGTGTAACCGCAAACGGGGCAGATATAAACATCATCTAATTCTATGTCCTCGTCATCTTCTGCTACAACTTCTTTAGCATCTTCATACATCTCAGAATGTATCTTCTCTGCCTCTAGAGCATAATGGATAGACCTCTGAGCTCCTTTCTCTTCCTCTAGATGTGCTATTTCGTGGTATGCTGGATACATCCAGTCTACTTCGAAATCTTCTCCATCCATGGCGGATTGTAAATTCTCCTCTGTATCTCCAACATTGCCTAATTCCTTGAAATGGTTAGTTGCATGTACTCTCTCTGCATACGCGATAGCTCTAAACATCCTTGCGATGTTCTCTTTACCTTCTCTTTCAGCTACATCACTGAATATCAGATATTTCATGTGTGCCTTAGACTCTCCTGCAAATGCTTCTTCCAAAGACTTATCTGTCATTTTTCCCATATCTATACACCTCGTTTCTTCTTTACAAAATTTGAAAATTTTTTATCTTCAGTTTTGATATGATTCATAAACCAATTGATCAAATATTCATTCACATCATTAACAACTTCATCTCTCAATCCTTCTTCTTCCAATCTTTTTTTGATACTCTCTACATTTTTTGTGAATTTTTCGTGAGCATCTCTTTGGATCGATAATCTATTAAAATCATACTTTTTCATATATTTTTCTTCAGTTTCAAAATGTGTCTGGCCATAATCTTCCATGAACTCAATAATCTCAACAGCCGTCTTTTTATCTCCATTTTCACCGACTGCATCTGCTAGTTCATTCATCTTTTCTATCAGACTTTTATGCTGCTCATCTATCCCAGTAGCCAGACTTTCATCCCAACTGTAAATATTTCCTACTATTCTCATTCTAACACCTTAATAAATAAAGTAAAAAGGTTTGGTTTAGGATTCTTTGTGGCATAACCACCAATCGTAGCACTCGATCTCTCCTTTGTCTTCCTGTTCCTTCCTCTTTTTGATCTCCTGTTCACTGCCTGCTGGTGGCATTATTACATCATCGCCGACCAATTCATTCTCTGGCCAATTCGCTGGTATTGCAACGCCTTCCTCATCTGCCTTCTGGAATCCTTTTATCATCCTTATGAACTCGTCCATATTTCTTCCAAGTTCTGCTGGATAATATAGGATCGCTCTGATCGTTGCTTGTGGATCCACGATGAATACTGCTCTTACTGTTGCTGTACCACCAGTATGATGTACCAGGCCTAATCTATTTGCAACTCTTCCCTGTCCATCTGCGATTATCGGGAATTCGATCGTCTCTCCTAATTCGTCTTCTATCCATTCTGCCCACTTTAGATGGCTGTGGACCTGATCTATACTAAGTCCGATCAGTTCTGTATTCAATTCTCTGAACTTTTCGTATCTCTTCTGGAATGCATAAAATTCAGTTGTACACACTGGCGTGAAATCTCCTGGATGTGAGAAAAGTATAAACCACTTTCCCTCAAACTCGTCAGGCAGTTTCTTTTCACCATAAGTGGTATTCACAGTCATCTCAGGGAACTTATCGCCTATCAAAGGCATACCTTCTTCTTTTTCTTCTTCCATATTTATTCACCTCATATTCATATATTCTTAATTTCATTTCTCTAATTTCTTTTCATTGGACCAAAGTCCATGAATGTTACAGTACGAATTCGCAACTACGGTACCTGATTTCTCTGTTTTGATAGTTGAAACAACTTTAGGTTCCGTGTATATAGTGCTTGTATCAGGACCTTCAGTAGATTCACCATGTGCATTGAATTCATACTTACCCAAGTGATATGGGAAGTTTTCACCTTCTGGATGGAAATACAATTCTATCCATCGGATGTGATGTTCAGTTGTATTCGGATGTGAAATCTCTTTACCTACCGTTGCTTTGATCTTTACTTCTTCACCTTCCTCCTCTATCTCGATCACTGGTACGTGCTTTTCTGTCTTCCAATCATCTGTTTGATACATTTCTTCTATTTTTGCCATATTTTTCCACCTCTTTTAAATTATTTTTTAAGAATTTCAAATATTTCTTCTAAATTTGGGACTTCACCTATAGGGTAAACTTTCTTGAATATGATTTCTTGATCTTCATCAATCAAGATATTAGCTCTCTCGGAAAAACCATCGTTTTCTCTAAACAACCCATATTCTTTAATTATTTCTCCATGCGGCCAGAAATCTGATAACATCCTTAATTGATCGATGCCTAATTTCTCACCCCACAATTTTTTAGCTGGAGATGAATCAACGCTTATACCTACTGGAACAGTATCCAACTCTTTGAATTCGTCAATATTATCGTCCAATGCTTTCATCTGCTCAGCACATACACTCGTTCCAGCTAATGGATGAAATGAAAGTAATACTTTCTCACCTTCAAAATCAGAAAGCTTGAATTCGTTTCCATTCTGGTCTTCGAGAGTGAAGTCTATTACTTTATCTCCTTCTTCTACCATCATTTAACCTCCCTAATTTTTATCCTATCTTTTCAAATTGATCTTTTGGAGCACCACATAAAGGACATACCCAGTCATCCGGCAGTTCCTCAAATTTTGTTCCTGGTTCTATATCATTTTCAGGATCGCCTTCCTCTTCATCATAGATATATCCGCAAACAGTACATTTCCATTTAGCCATACATTACACCTCTAAGGTCCTTGATGCATCGCAGGATGGTATTGATCGAACTCTTCGAATTCCTTTATCCTTTCGAGCTCAGATTTCAATATCTCATAATGATTCTGTTCCATTCCTGAGAGATAATCAAGTAATTTTACTGGTTCACCACTTTCTCCTTCATCTTTTGCGATTTCTGCCATCTTTTTGTAGAAATCTCTAGATGCTATCTCAGCGTCCATAGCCTGTTCAACTATTTCAGATTCTTCTATATCATCACCATACCTTATGAAGGGTATTGGCACCGGTGTTTCTTCAGGCACTTTCATCTCTTTATCTGGATTTCTTTTCTCGTACAGGTCGGTTATGAAATCCTGATGTTTCTTCTCTTCCCCTGCTAAAAATTCAAACCTATTTTTTATCACGAAATTGTCCGTTGCATTCGATAGATATTCGTAAACTTCCCTGCTATTCACTTCTGATTTGGCTGCTGCTCTCAATAACTCGTCGAAATCATATCCTTCTATTTCCATATTATTATTCCTCCTTTTCCACATAATGCGAGGCTTTCTTCGAAAGCGTACCCCTCTTAACATCATGATAGTATTCATAAGTCATAACTTTATCGTCTGATAATATATCTGCATCGATAACTTCTCCTATGAACAAAGTGTGCGTACCTAATCCTATTTTATCAACAACCTCTGCTTCGATATACGCAACACTATGATCTAATATAATAGGGATATCTGTTTTTCCCATCTTATAATCCACATCGTTTAATTTATCATAATCTTCTCCACATTTAAAACCAAAATCACCTATAAATCTTAATGGAGTGTCTTGAGATAAAACTGAGATTCCAAAAGATTGGCTTTCTTCTATACATGAATGGGTAAAATTATCTAAATTAATAGAAACTGCTATTTGTGGTGGCTCTGCCGTTACTTGAAATACAGAATTCGCCATCTGGCCGTTCAGATTATCTTCTTTCTTGGCTGTGACGACGTACATACCGTAGCTAATTTTATGCAGAGCCTCTAAATTCATCTTGACACCTAGCAATAACCTTAAATAGTACGATATATATTAAGTTTTTGTACGATATTCGTAAATAAACTAAGGAAAAATAAAAAAAGTGTGCGATAATATGGTAAAAATTGACGAAACAGATAGGAAAATTCTTTCGATTCTGAAAAACAACGCAAGAAAACATTTCACTGATATTGCTGATGAGATAGATGTTAGTGAAGCTACCGTTAGAAATAGAGTAAAATGTCTTGAGAGAAATGGAGTGATAAAAAAATATACTATTGATCTAAATCCAAAAGAGATCGGATACGATATGGTAGCGATACTGGGGTTAGATGTGACTCCAGAAAATCTTCTAAATAGCGTGAACGAGTTGAGGGATATAGAGGAAGTAAAATGGGCTGCAAAGTCTACTGGTGATCATATGATAATGGCTGAAGTCTGGGCTAAGGATGGTGAGGGGTTATCCAGAGTGATAAGCAAAAAAATCGGGAATATAGACGGTGTACGAGATATTAGACCCGCCATATTATTAGAAAAAAAGGAAGATAAATATGAATTTGAGGATGTATAAAATATATCTAGGAGGAAGAAATGAAGATTAGTGTAATAGGTGCAGGTTTCGGAGGACTTGCTGCTGGGGCTTTATTAGCAAAAAATGGACATGACGTTACGATATTCGAAAAAAATGACCAAATAGGTGGAAGAGCTAGAGTTCATAAAGATGAAGGTTTCCAATTCGATATGGGACCATCTTGGTACCTGATGCCAAATGTTTTTAAAGAATTCTTCTCAAACTTCGATAAAGAACCGGAGGACCTATACGAATTAAAAAGGTTAGACCCATCTTACAGGATATTTTTCAGTGATGAAAATATTGTAGATATACACGCAGATATAGAAGATAATTTTGAACTGTTCAACAAACTAGAAGAAAATGGTGAAGAGAAATTAAAAAGATATATCAAATCTGCAAAGAAAAAATACGACGCCGCTATGGATGGTTTGATCTATGAAGATTACAGTTCTATATTCGATTTTTTCAGTTTGAAACTCTTATCCTCGGGATCAAAATTAGATATCCTTAGAAATCTTGATGATCTTGTTACGAAAAATTTCGATAGTGATGAAGCAAGGAAAATACTAGAATACTCGATAGGTTTCCTAGGAGGGTCTCCCAAGATCACTCCTGCTATCTATCAACTGATGTCTTACGTTGATTTTATCGAGGGTGTTTGGTTCCCCAAAGGAGGGATAAGAAAAGTCGTAGACAGTATAGCCGACATCGCGAAAGAAAATGGTGCAGAGATCAAATTGGACCATGAAGTTTTAGACATAAAGATTGAAGATGATAAGGCAGAGATGCTGGTAACAAATCATGGATTCTATAAAACTGATCTCGTAGTGGTGAATGCAGATTATCCTAATACTGAACTGAATCTCCTTGATAAAGACCACCGAACCTACGATCAGAAGTATTGGGATAAAAAGACATTCGCTCCATCGGCGTTCGTTGCTTACGTAGGGATAGATAAACAGATAGATAAACTCGAACATCACAGTTTGTTCTTGGAGAAGGACTGGGCTAAGGGTTTCGATGAAATATTCGAATCAGAAAATTCGGTTTGGCCAACTAACCCATCTTACTACGTGAACGTCCCATCTAAAACAGATCCTGACCTAGCTCCAGAAGGATGTGAGACGTTATTCATACTAGTACCTCTAGCCCCTGGGTTAGAAGATACAGAGGAGAAAAGAGAAAAGTTCTATGATAAGATAATGGACAGATTGGAAGAAACCGTTGGAGAAAATATTAGAGGTCATGTAAAAACAAAGAGGATCTTTGCCGTGAATGATTACAGAGATGATTACAACGCCTATAAAGGAACTGCGTTGAGTTTAGTTCACACTTTAGATCAGACAGCTCTTTGGAGACCTCGACATAAGAGTAAGAAAGTGGATAATCTCTACTACACTGGTCAGTATACCCATCCTGGGATTGGTGTTCCTATGGCTTTGATCTCGTCCAGTATAGTAGCAGATCTGATCGAAGAGAGTTGATAGAAAAAAGGGATGAATATGGTGAAACAAAAAATAAAATCAATATTCAAAAGAGGTAGTAAAACGTACTACTACAGCAGTATTTTTTTCCCTAAAAAAGTTAGAGAAGACGTTTCAACTTTGTACAGCTTCGTTAGGATGGCTGATGATTACGTAGATGCTATCCCTCAGCAAAGGGAGGAATTCTTTGACTTCGTTTCACAATATCATAAGGCACTAAATTCAGGGGAAAAAAGTGGAAATCTGGTGATAGACGAATTTATTTCATTGATACATAAACAAGACTTCGACCCTGAATGGATAGATGCTTTCCTCCATTCCATGGAGATGGACACTTATAAAGATACATATGAAACAATCGAGGGATTAAAGGAATATCTGTACGGTTCAGCTGAAGTCATCGGTCTTATGATGGCAAAGATAATGGATCTTCCGGAAGAATCGTACGAATCTGCTAGATACCTTGGCAGGGCTATGCAGTACATCAATTTCATTAGAGATGTGGAGGAAGATATACGTTTAAACCGTTTATACCTTCCAAAGAAAACACTGGAACGATATGGTTTACAATCTTTGAATCACGATGAAACATCAAAATATAAAAAGTATTTTAAGGATTTTATCAACGAACAAATCGACCTATATTTTGAATGGCAGGAAAAGGCAGAAAAGGGATTCAAATATATCCCTAGGAGGTATCTTATCCCTATCAAAACAGCTTCGGATATGTACAAATGGACTGCTAGAAAGATTAGAATCGATCCATTTAGTGTTTATGAAAGTAAAATCAAACCCTCTAAATTATTGATCGTGAAAAAGGGTCTAACAAACATAGTATTCGGTAATTCAAGGATATTCAAATCACGTTCTCTAAAAAGAAAGGGTAAAACATGCTGAAATATCTTAAATACGCTTTCAAAGTCTCTAGATTTCGGTTCTGGATATACACCGGTGGTACATTTGTAATCGGTTACACATTAGGAGTGGATGGGATATCCGATTTTTTTAGTTTAAATTACATCATCTATCTGTTCTATTTTTTCTTCCCAGCCAACATATTCATCTATGGTGTCAACGATCTTTGGGATATGGAAACCGATGAAACAAATCCAAAAAAGGGTACTAAGGAACAAAAGCTGGGTGAGAAAAAAAAATCAGCGTTAAAAAAAATCCTTTTATTGATCTTCGGTTTTAGCTTGTTATTGATGGTATTTCAGAAGGATATGATAGAAAGGTCTATCTTTATTTCTTTTCTATTTTTATCTTATTTCTACAGCGCAGAACCCATCAGATTCAAATCGATACCATTTTTAGATTTTATGTCGAACATGTTGTATATTGTCCCAGGTATATTCGCTTACTATCTAGTAACTTCAGAGCTCCCACCTTTATTGATAATTCTAGCGGGATTTGCTCACATCTCCGCAATGCACGTATTTTCAGCTATACCGGATATTTCATATGATAAGAAAGCTGGGATACCGACCACAGCAGTGGTGCTAAAAAAGAAAAGATCTCTACTTCTTTGTCTGTTCTTCTGGTCTATCCTTTCCGGCATAGCAGTATATATGGCCAATCTCCATCCGCTAAGTTTGATCGTTTTTATATATCCGATCTTCCCTTTATCCCTGCTTATCAGTAAAAATCTAGAGATCAAAAAAGTTTACTGGTACCTACCTTATATTAATACAAGTCTTGGAGGATTACTTTTTATAATGCTCCTATTAAATAACGTAAACTTTCCGATATGAGGTATATCATGAAAGAGCTGATGAAGATACCATTTGACGAAAAGGGCACCTTTCTAGAAAGGAAGAACAGGTTCCTTGGAAGTGTTAAACTGGAAAACTATGGATCACAAGACGTTCATGTGAGAGACCCAGGACGACTCGAAGAACTGTTATATGAAGGCAATGAAGTCCTTTTGAAGAAGGCGGATAATAAAGATAGAAAGACAAACTGGGATCTGATCGGAGCTAAATTTAACGATAAGTGGGTCCTAGTGAATTCAGGCTATCACAGAGAGATAACTCAAAATATACTGGAAGATAGATCGATGAGTCCATTCAACGATATCGAGTCATATAAGCCTGAAGTTTCACTGGGCGAAAGTAGAATAGATTTTCTGATCAAGAAAGGGAGTGAAAAGATATGGGTGGAAGTCAAAGGCTGTACTCTAGCTAAAGATGGAGAAGCATTATTCCCTGATGCACCCACAAAAAGAGGTAAGCGTCATGTGAACGAATTGAGAGAAGTCGTTAGAGATGGGGGTAGAGGTGCTCTACTGATACTCGTTTTTAGATCTGATGCTGAATGTTTTAGACCCTATAAGAGAAGAGATCCAGAATTTGCTGATACTTTTTATAATGCAGTTGATGAGGGTTTAGAAGTATATCCTCTGCTTTTAAGCTTCAATGATGAGGATGAAGGGAAACTGTATTTTAAGGATACGATCACTTTATGTTGATTTTGTTCGATAACCAAAACTTACTTTAAATCATAATCTATGTCTCATATATGTCAGGAATAACTTTCTTTCAAACTGAAGATTTAGAAGAAGTAAAAGACTTTTACATGGATAAGATAGGAATGGAGATGTGGGTCGATCAAGGAGCCTGCATAATACTTCAGCACGGTAATATGCTCCTGGGGTTCTGTGAAGGAGAAAAAACGGAAAAACAAGGTGTGATCACATTTTTCTATGATACTAAAGAGGAAGTGGATGAAAAGTATGAAGAATTTAAACATCTAGCAAGAGATGAACCAGAGAAAAGAGAACCCTACAACATCTATAATTTCTTTGCTGAAGATACACAGGGTAGAACGATAGAATTCCAAACCTTTCTCCATGAGACCAAACCTTTCAGAGAGGGAACTGAATTACTTAAGACAAGGAGAAGCGTTAGAGATTATGAAAACAAAGAGATTCCAAAAGAAATCTTAGATTCCATATTCGAAGACTGCAGATTCGCACCGACTTCGATGAATACTGAATCGTACTATTTCATACCAATCGAAGATAGAGAGATCATTGAGTTTATGTCAGAAAGAAGGGGTAGCAGTAGTTCTCCGATCGCAGAGGCACCGATGGCAGTAGCGATATGCTGTGACCCCGATAAAACTGGTAGAGTCAAGCAAGATGGTGACATAGCTGCTTATCATTTCATCTTATCTGCCTGGGCTCATGGCTTAGGCACCTGCTGGATCGCGGCCATGGACAGAGAAGATGTTAAAGAAAAATTGGAGATCCCTCAAGACCATTTTGTAGCTACAGTTACACCACTTGGTTATCCTGAAGAGATACCTGATACTCCTTCCAGAAAACCAGCAGAGGATTACGTTAAAAAATGGATGTGAATCTACTTAAAAACCTCTCCGGTCTCTTTATACCAAAGAACTAGGTCTAGATGACCCAATGGTATATCTATCTCGTCAGAAAACCCTTTCATCTTTTTTTCTATATCTAGATATCTTTTTTTGGTCAAGGTTTTAGGTATTTCATCTATAATATCCAAGCGTTCTAGATTGCGTAGAATATGTCTGTCTAAGATAGCAAGATTCTCTCCTTGACCTATGTTCCTTAAAAAGTGGCTGGCTTCTTTGTATCCTAAACCTTTCACGTTATCCACGATCCATTCCCTTGCTTTCTTCTGATCTTCAAAACTAGATATTTTTTCTTTTATTGATCTGTTGTTTTCTATGAATTTATCCCTAGCCTCAACAAGATAACCTGCCTTATTATTTCTGAATCTGACTCTCTTAATTTCATCTGAGATCGTATCTTCTTCACCCTCAAGGAGTAGATCACTTTCTTTTAAATCCTGTACTGTATTCCAGCAAACTTTAGCTTTCGACTGTGGAGTGAATAAACAGAAAACCATCTCATCAAATACTCTTTTATCTCCTTCATCCCACACATCTTCAAAATCTTTTATTCTTGATTCTATAGTCGGTTTGATCTCATCATATATCTGTTCTATCTCTTCTTTAGTAGTTTTATGCATATCAATCTTTAAATCTCCACGATATTAATCAATCTTATTATTTATTGATCACTTTTTCCTGACTTAAAAGGTATTCTGCAGACCTAAGGAACATTGTATATTGACCAGGTGAAGAACGTACTGGGCCCGAGAAATAGTCGATCATCATTTCCGCTTTTTCTTTATATCTTTGATCATCTTTTATTTCATACAAGTATACCAGATCAAATAATGCTATCGAATTTCCAGACGGATAGGCACCGTCATAAACCTCTTTTTCCTTTAATGGAAGGTCCTTAGATTCGCTAAAATAAAAACCCCCGTGTTCCTCGTCCCAAAATTTTTCTATCATAGTTTTAGCATACTCTATAGCCTTTTTAAGATAACCATCTTCACCACATGATTCATACATCTCTATAAGTGCCCAGACCATATAAGCGTAATCATCCAGCATACCATTTATATCGACATCTCCTTCTATGTATCGGTGTTTTAGTTGAGCATCATCAGATAGTTTATCTAAAACAAATTCAAGACCCTTTTCTGCTTCACCTATTATCTTCTGGTCCTCAAATATCCTTCCGGCTCTGGCTAAGGAAGTAATCATCAGACTGTTCCAGTCTGTCAATATCTTTTTATCCATTCCTGGTTTCTCTCTTTTTTCTCTTTCTTCAAACAATATTTCTCTTATCCGGGCTAGCTCATCTCTTAATTTCTCTTCATCCATTTCATACTCTTCAGACCAATCTTCGATCTTTTTAGACATGTAAAGAACATTTTTACCCGTTTTCTCTCCCGTTGATTCTTCATAATAATTCCCTTCTGAATTAACATTGTAAACTTCATTGAATCTATCTGCATTTTTTCCAAGTAGCTTTTCTATCTCATCTTTCGACCAAATGTAATATCCTCCTTCGATCCCCCCTACATCTGCATCCTCTGAAGAATAGAAACCACCGGATTTACTCTTCAGTTCTCTTAATACGTACTCTATCGTTTCTTCAGCTGTCTTTCTGTACATATCATCTTTAGTTGCGTTATAGGCTTCGCTATATGCGATTATCAGCATCGCCTGGTCATAAAGCATCTTTTCAAAATGTGGTAGTTTCCATCGACGATCAGTTGAATATCGGTGGAAGCCATAGCCAATGTGATCATATATACCGCCCATCCTCATGTTCTCTAACGTCTTCTTCACCATCTCTAACGCTTTATTATCACCAGTCCTTTTCCAGTGATCAATCAAGAAAATGAGATTATGTGGAGAAGGGAACTTGGGAGCATTTCCAAACCCACCAAACTTGCTATCAAATGAGGTCTTAAGAACTTCGTAACCATCATTCAACGTCGATATATCTATCTTCTCAGCATGTCTTATCTCTTTTTCTCTAAGAGTTGAGATGACTTTATTCCCCGTAGAAAGTAACTTTTCTCTATCGTTGTCCCACATATATCTTACACGGTTGGAAAGACCCTTTAAACCCAATCTATTCTTCTTCCCCTCTTTTGGTATGTATGTGGCAGAGTAAAACGGCTTTTTGTCAGGAGTCATCACGATATTCAATGGCCACCCGCCCTTTCCACTCATAGCCCTTGCAACTTTCATATATACTTTATCGACATCTGGTCTTTCTTCCTTATCTACTTTGATAGACACAAAGGTCCGATTCATCAATTCCGCCACTTCTTCGTCCTCGAATGATTCATGAGCCATCACATGACACCAGTGACAGGAAGAATAACCTATAGAAAGAAAAATAGGTTTATCCTCTGATCTCGCCTTTTCAAAGGTCTCATCACACCAAGGATACCAATCTACGGGATTATCAGCATGCTGTTTTAGATATCTGCTCTTCTCTCCTTTTAGATGATTCATCAGCATATAATGGTGTTATATATTATTAAATTATTTTGCTTACTCTCCGTGCTATCTCTTCCAGCAATTCTTCATCCTCTTCCGAAAACGGTTCTAATTCATGGGAGTCTATATCTATTTCTCCAGCGATCTCGTCTTCTTTAAAAATGGGTACAACGATCTCTGACTTTACTTTTATACTGCAGGAAAGGTAGTTGTCTTCTTCAGATACATCCTGAACTACATAGGTATCCTTAGATTCAGCGGCCTGACCGCATATACCTTCTCCAAAACCTATATTCGTATGTTCAGTCGGATCTCCAACGAACGGACCTAACTCTAGTTCATCCTCTTCATCTTCACTTACCAGATAGAAGCCAACCCAGTCATAGTATTCAACTTCATCATCCAGCAGCTCACATATCTGCTGTAGTTTTTCTTCTGCATCACCTGGACTATCTATTATCCCTCCAACATCATCTATGATCCTACGTTTATCCATATCTATTCCTCCTTATTCATCTCGTCCCATAGTTCGAATGCTTCTCTTACATGTGGAATGGTTATCGACCCTCCTACTATAAGTGCTATCCCTAGAGTCTCTACCATCTCTTCGTCGGTTACATCCTCTTCTTTACAACGTATCATATGATATTCTATACAATCATCACATCTCAAAACTGTAGAGGCTACCAGGCCTAACATCTCTTTGTATTTAGGGGGTATAGCACCTTCTCTATAAATGGAGTTGTCCAGATTAAAGAAACGCTTCATATCCTTTCCTGCATAATCCATTATTATATCATTCAACCGCTCTCGCTCTTCTTTGAACTCCTTCACCTTCTCATTCATGGATGATCGACTATGAGATAGTCGATGAAGATAAAAGGTTTATGAAGATGACCGAAAATTACTTATAAGGATATTAGAATATCCTAATATCATGATAAACCAAGAATCTCTCGATGACGAACGCATCCATAAGATGCACGCTGAAATGTGCCAGATGCTCTCCAATCCTACCAGACTTAGGATATTGGAGCAACTCTGTGATGAAGAGAAAACAGTGAGTGAGCTGGTGGAAGCTATTGGAGTCAGTCAATCTAACATATCGCAGCATTTGAGTCAACTCAGAAAAAAGAGATTGGTGGATTCTAAAAGAGACGGTTCTCACGTTTACTACCATCTGACTTATCCTAAGATCATGGATGCTTGTGAAATCATCAGAGAGGTTCTTTTCGATCAACTGAATGAAAGTAAAAGATTGATAGAAAGAGGTGTTAATAATGAATAAAACTGAAGATAAAGAAGCGGAAAAGGTAAAACAAAAAATGATGGAAGAGATGATGAGTGAAGATGAGAAGAGTGTCGACTATCCAGATTCCCCCATTACTCTTACAGATAGTAATTTTGACGAGAAGATAAAGGAATATCCTCTCGTTTTGGTCGATTTCTGGGCAGAATGGTGTGGACCATGTAAGATGATGGAACCGATCATCGAGGATCTTGCTCAGGAATATCAGGGTGACGTTGTATTCGGTAAATTGAACGTGGATCAAAACAAAGGAAAATCATCTGAATATCAGGTATCTGGGATTCCTACTATGATACTCTTCAAAGACGGTCAGGTAGCCGATAAGATGGTCGGTGCTATGAATAAACAGATGCTCGCTCAGAAACTAGAAAACCATTTATAAATTATCCCACCTTTCTTTTTATTTTTTTTTTAATCTATTGTTATTATCTGATAAGTGGTTTTAAATTCATTTAGAGTAAAGCAAATTTTCAGCTCTCTAGAGAAAATATTATCTTAAATCAGGGCTAAGACCTCTTCCTGTTTCGGAAATTCCTTAGAATTTCCAAACTAAGAAGGAATATCATTCCTTCGGCTTCGAGGAATCTATCAGAATTCTCTTCTAAGAATTCTAAGTTATAGATAGAATCGTAATCGATTCTATCGAATTTATAACATTCGTCAAAATCCGCAATGTTAGTGAGGATGGAAAGGATGGTAATCCTGCATACACTCGATAACTTCTCTCGTGATACAGACAGATAAGACCCCCTTTTTCACTCACCCCTCTCATGAGTATAAAAATAAATCTGATGTTTTTCTAAACTAAAGATGAAAGTGGAAAAGACAGTAAAAACAGCAATCTTGAAACCGACAAATATCAAGCACAAGCAGTTAACACAGATGCAGGGGGGTTTTGTGGCATCACGAGGCTCAAGAGCCGAGTGAAAGAAGGAGAACCTATGAAAGGCTGGAAGCCTCTTCTTTCAGGGAGAGGAGCATGTCACTGAACTAATCTAACGACTTTATAGACAAGGATGAATGCTCCTGGGGGGATTCGAACCCCCGTGATCGGCTGTCTTCGACAGTATCGGCC
>CAYSTL010000022.1:0-17987 GCA_964433785.1 uncultured Thermoplasmata archaeon | reverse complement strand
AAAAAAGAGGTTAAGTTAATATGGTAGAGATTAGAGAATTTAAAGGCATCCAATATGATAAGGATAAGATAGAAGAAATGGAGAAAGTAATCACACAGCCCTACGACAAGATCAGCGAAGAGATGCAGGATGAATATTACGATGACAGCGAACACAACTACTGCCGTTTGATACTTCCGAAAGAAGAGAACAGGTACGAGAAAGCGGCTAGCAGATTAAGAGAATGGCTGAGAGAGGAAATACTGAAGAAAGAGGATGAACCAGGCATATACGTTTATTATTCCGATTTCGAAGTTCTTGGTGAAAAATACACTAGGAAAGGATTCATCTCAGCTGTAAAACTTCATCCGTTCGAGGAAGGTATAGTACTACCTCACGAGGAAACTCACAAGGGACCTAAGATAGATAGGTTGAACATGTTGAGAGCTACAGAGAAGAATCTTGAACCTGGATTCATGCTTTACAGCGATCCAGAACATGAAACTATAAATCTATTCGATGAGATCGCTGAGGAAGAACCCCTCTACGAAGCAACAGACGGATACGGTGTTCATAACAGGGTCTGGAAGATAGAGGACGAAGATAAGATAGAAAAAGTCAAGAAAGTCCTGAACGGAGAACAGGTAGTCATAGCAGACGGTCATCACAGATATGAGACTGCAGTCAATTACAGGGATGAGATGAGAAAGAAGAATCCTGGATACGATGAAGATGAAGCCTTCAACTGGAGGATGACCTATATGGTACCAGTAGAAGACCCAGGATTAGTGGTATTACCTGGTCACAGGTTACTGTTACAAGATGAATTTGGATCAAAACATCTAGAAGAACTGAAGAAATATTTCGATGTCGAAGAGATAGACATCGATGATAACAAGGAATTCCTTGAAAAGAACGATGATACTTCTTCATTCGTAGTTTATGACGGAGAGAACGCCTATGGACTCAGACTAAAATCAAGAGATGCTGTTGATGATCTACTATCAGGTGATTACTCCGATGATTATAAGGAACTGGATGTAGTCATTCTTAGAGACATAATATTCCAAAAAGTCATGAAGACTGGGGAACTCCATATCGATGAAGGTATATCTTACGAGAGATGGGGTAAAGATGCTATCGAAAGAGTCGATGACGGTGAAGCCACAGTTGCATTCCTAGTCAACGCTACAAAACCTGAACAGGTGCTAAAAGTATCCAAAAACGAAGAAAGGATGCCTCAGAAATCCACTGATTTCTATCCAAAGGTAGACTCTGGATTCGTGATGATGGATATACAGACCGGAGAAACTCTCTAAAAAACCTTTTTTCTTTAATTATTCTAAATAATGCTCTTCTTCAAAATAACGTGCTAATTCTCTCATCCTTTCAGCACTAGCTTTGTATCCAGCTTCTTCAGTACGATCTATCAGATCATCAAACCTTTCTTTCCCGCTAGCAGTGTTATCAGCGTGACAGATCAGTTTTTCTTCCAAGGTCTCAGGGACATAATTTTTTACTGGTAAACCCTGTTCCTCAGCCTCTTCCCTGGTTATTCCCCCACCTATATGTCTTTCTATTATCTTAGCCAATTCCTCATGCCAACCTTCTCTACGAGCTATCTTTCCACCTTCGATCCCGTGTTCTACACCATGAGTTACCGATCGGCCGACATCGTGGAGTAAAGCACCAGCTACTATCAGTTTTAGGTCCCCTCCGAACTTATCATGGAGTTCTAACGCTCTTTCAAGAACATCTAGGGAGTGCTCTATCACTCCATCATCAATATCTATTTCATCCAAATATTCGTAACACTCTCTGGCAGAAGGTATACTGGAGTAATTCACTACTCTTTTACCCTTTTCAGTCGGCAGGACGGATATCTTTCCACCGACTTTGCGGCCGATCTTCCTTTCGTTCAGTCTATCCATGAATACAGCTAAAGCAGCAACTTCAGAATGGGGTTCACTACCAACAGCGATGTTGTAGTCCGACATATCATAAACTTCTCTTGGTACTTTTTCTGCACCGACGATTATGAGTGGATTTTTAATCTCTTTCTTCTCTTCAAAAAAATCATCGATATCTTCTCCATACATGGTCAGATGGACTATATCGCCATCCCAATCTTTGACCAATTTTCTCCAATCTTTTTCTTCCTTAAGTTTGAATCTTCCACCGAATCTGTCGGTCACGTCAGAAAGAGTAGTCTCTATCTTCTTATCTACTCTTGGTAGATACATAACATCTGCTCCAAAAGCTCTAGCTGTCAACCCAACGTGAGTAGTCATCCTCTTATCTCTCTCTGGCCTGTGACCGAGCCTAAGGACTGCTTTCAAAACCTTCACCAGGGTCCTTCATCATCTGTGAAGTCTTCTTCCTCACTAAATTCATCTTCCTCAAACGTTTCATCTAAACCTTCTGATTGATACCTATCTTCATCCTCAGAAGTGCCCTTATCTTTCTTATCATCAAAATGCCATCCTCTTCCTTTCGGGTCTACGTATCCCCCAAACGCAGGTACTATAACTCCTCTGATCAAAAACATGGATGTTATAAAACCTAGAATTGCAGACAACAGTATCTGAGGGAACGGTTTCAACCATTTACCTAGGTCAAACGTAGCATATACATTTATCAGAATAATCACTAATACCGAAAGCGATATCCCCGAGATAAATTTCCCAACTAGATCACTTATATTGAATAAATCCTCCACAAAGTAGAAAAGCGGTGCTATTACAGCCAACACTAGCGATACTATCGCATAAGTAAACGCTAACTTATCAGAGGAAAAAAGAGGATACACTGAGTACACAAAAAATGCTATCGTGACTATTATAACTATACCTGAGATCAAAGCAAAGGTTCCAGCCGATAATTTATCGAATATATTCAAATCATCCAGGTCCATTTAATGCCCTCCTATTCTGAACTTTTTATTTTTTCTATCCTATGTCCTTTATAATTAAGCTGTACAGATCTTTTTACCAAGCTCTTTAAAGTTGTCGGACTGATCCCAACCTTTTGGCTGATATCATTAGCAAAATTCTCTCCACCTTCCACTGATTCTATCACCTGTTCTTCTAGATCCTCGAATTCATCCTCATCCAGCATCGCTGCATAAAGGACATCACTGATCTCTTTGATAGGTACTGATGCATCGATATGAACGGAAGAATAATAGGTATGATATGCCTTCCTTGTTTCACGACCTGTATGCTGCCATCGGGTTTCAACAAGTTTCATCTTATCGAATAAACGTAAAGCTCTTTTACCCTCATCACCGTACTTTTCTTCTATCTCTTCAGCAGTTTTCCACCCCTCAGCTAGTTCGGTATATACTTTTTTCTTAACTGGGGTGCTAACTGCTCTTAGTATTGGAACAAATTCCGAAACATCTTTAATAACTTTAACTCGAGACATTGTATTCTAACCGGTAATGTCACTATGAAATTTAATATTTTCCTATTTTTTATGGATTTCTACTCTCATATGGGTTTGAAATAACGTGCTCTGCCCTTTTTATAAAAGATGGTATCGATTCAACATCCTTTATCTCTTTTTTTAAGTACTTGATTATCTCTCTACGGTACTCCAGGTCATAATCTATTATATTTGCCTGACAGGCTTTCTTAATTTTTCCACTCAGCTTTCCCCCAGTAGAGTCCCAATCAGTCAATATGATAACTCTTTCATATTTTTCTCTCAAGTCCTCTATGATATGAAAGATGGTATCGTTCTTTTTTATCCTTATTATGTCTCTTTCAAACCCCAATTCTTTCAGTGCCTGGACATCTTTTTTACCCTCAACTATTATAGGAACTTCTTCTTCCTCCTCTTTTATCTCCTCTAGAACGTCTTGAAGGCCTTCTAATTCTTCTTTTAATCTCATGATATCATGTTTTCAAGTTTGTTTTTCACTTCACTCAAATCAATAGATCTAAAAAATACTCTTTTTTGTTTAGATGTTTTTCCTTTCACTATTTCAATCTTGTCCGTTGGTATATTTAACCTTTCTGATAGTAGATCGATCACACCCTGATTTGCTCTACCTTCCTGAGCTCTCTCTTTAACCGATATCTCTAAATTATTTCTCCAGATATTTACACCATCTATTTTCGCTTTAGATGAATTGGGAGAAACTGATATGTCCAGATAGCACCCATCTTCACTCTCTATAAGACACTCTGAGATGTCTTTTCCACTCATGATTTCAAAAACATCATTCAAGATAAAATACTTTTCATCTCTAGCAGATACAAAATATCAATACAAATTTGAAAAAACATCTTTCATTAAAATATATTCAGCACACTGATCTTTTACCTATATCATCATCACCCTTCAATCCGGTAACTACAGACATCAATTTTATCTTTTTATCGCATTCAGGGTCGATCCTTGCACCGAATATCACTCCAGCGTCTGGATCAAGTCTTTCTGTCATCATACCCACTACATCGTTCATCTTCTTTATAGAAAGATCTTTCGGACCGCCGGTCAGATGTATCAAAGCTCTCTTGGCACCAGAATAATCTACATCCAAGAATGGATTTTCACTAGCCTCCTCTACCGCTTTTTCAGGTTCGCTGCTGTGTGCTTCACCAGTCATCAAAGTAGAAACACCGCCTCCACCAAGTACAGATCGAAGGTCATTGAAATCTAGATTTATTAGAGAGGGTAAAGTGACCGTCTCAGTCACACTTTTGATCAGATCAGATATCAAAGAGTCCATTATGCCAAAGCCTTGATCTATGGGAAGATCTGGTGCAACATCTAGGAGTTTGTCGTTCTCTAAAATTATCGTAGAATTGGCGTATTCTTGTATTTTATTCACTCCTGTCCATCCTATCTTTTTTCTGTTACCTTCCACTGAAAAAGGCATGGTCACTATAGCGATCACCATGGCACCCTTTCTTCTAGCCATCTCAGCAATCACCGGTGTAGCACCCGTACCGGTTCCACCGCCCATCCCAGCGGTCAAAAAAACAAGGTCCGCGTCCGAGAACAATCTTTTGAAACCACCAGAAGCAGCTTCTGCACATTCCATCCCAACCTTGGGACTACCTCCAGCACCTTTACCTTTGTTGTATGAATTACCGATCAACATCTTTTTGTCTGCCATAATATTCTGTAAATGGTGCTTATCGGTATTCACAGCAAGGGTTTCAGCTCCATAAACACCTATCCTGCTGAGGCGGTTTATACTGTTATTTCCACCACCACCAACACCGATAACATAGGTATTGATATCAGATGTTTCGTCTAAATCCTCGTAATTTTGACCTTGATACATACCAACAACCCTTGCTAGAGTTTAAATTCTTATTAGGAGAATGTCTAAGGAGATCTATTTATTACTCTTCAAGTCTCTTTTTATATTGTTTTATTCTCTCTTTTACATATTCCCTAACAGCCGTTCTGATCGCATCATCAACATTAACTGAATCTCCCTCCTTAACCAGGTCCTCGATTTCGCTGACCTTTTTCTTAGGAAGATCAACAGTCACTTTTGAGATATGTTCAGGAGCGTTTTTATTCTTGATGAATTCATCGATAGCTGCTCTTATAGTTTCTGAGATAGAAGAATAATCCCCATCTTCAACCAGTCTTTCTAATTCCTCAGACATCTCTACAGGGATTCTGACAGTTATACGTTTTGTGTCCGACGCCATAAGTCCACCATTTAAGATAAAGTCCGACGTATAGTATTTATACGTCAGACATATAGTGAATGTAGTTTTTTAGTTATAAACATTTCGGTATATGTCTGATTTATTATATATAATGTGATTCGTTATCTATGTGATAACACGTGATGACTTATCTAAAATATTAAAATTTAGAGTTTGTGGGATAAGTTTTAATAATTTCATTCTTTTTGAAAATTGATGCCAGAATTGACCACGGATTCTACAATGGATGACAGTTATGATTTTGTAGATAGAGATGATATATTAAAAGAGTTAGATCATCATATGAAAAAAATTCTGCAGGGAAATGGTCGTTTTATATTGTTGAAAGGAGAGGCTGGAGTAGGTAAAACAAGGATCGCAGAAGAGTTCATCAAAAAATTAAAGAAAAAAGGATTCGAGATCTTAAAAGGTAGATGTCTATATTATGAGAGTACAGATCCATACCTTTCATTTTTTGAAGCACTAGGTGATTATTTATCCGAAGAGGATGAAAACGAAGAATCTGTTTCAAGTATGATTACTGGTGCCGCTGCTCCGTCTAGTTCTTCATCTAGAACCCCGTTAAGCCTGATAGGGACTAATGAACAGGAAGATCAAAACATATCAAAAAATGTTTCCTTATCAGATAGAAGAGAGATGATGTTCAACAGGATAACTGACATCATAATGGATCTATCGGAGGAAAATCCGGTACTTTTGTTCATGGATGATCTGCAATGGATCGATGAATCATCTTCTCAGTTACTTCATCATCTGAGCAGACATATTTCAGACAACAGAGTGATGATACTCGGTGCTTACAGACCTGAAGAATTAAGATATAAAAATGAAGAATTGCCTCTGGAAACAACCCTTAACAGGATGAAGGAAGAGCGGTTGGTCAGTACGATAAACATACCACGTTTAGATTATCATTCCATAACTAAGATGATCAAAAATCAGACACAGAGGGAGGATTTTCCTGAATCATTTATATGGACCTTGTACAGAGAGAGTGAAGGAAATCCATACTATGTGGTAGAGATACTAAATTCGATGGTGAATGAGGGTGTTATCAATCCATATTCATACACGTGGAATCCGGAAGAAGAACTATCCAATATCTCTATACCATCATCTATCAAAGATATCACCGAGAGAAAGATCGAAAAACTGAATAAAGATGAAAGGAAGGTTTTGATGTATGCCTCTTTGCTGGGTACTGAATTCAATTTTGAAGTTCTGGAAAGAGTAATGAATATGGATGTTATAGAACTTCTCGATATCATAGATAGTTTGGTGGAACAGGGTATTATCAATGAAGTCACCGATTCTGACGAAGAACTTTATAAATTTAACCACCTCCAAACCAGGACCACTATCTATGAAAATATGGGCAAAAGTCGTAAACGGGTATCTCACCGACAGGTTAGTAAAGTAATAGAAGATATGTATTCAGATGAGATAGAAGATCATTATTATGAATTGAGCAGGCATTTCTACGAAGGAAAGCTGTATGACAAAGCCTATGAATATTCTAAAAAGGCTGGTGAAAAGGCCCTAAAATCTCTCGACATACCGACAGCCCTGGATCATTTTGAAAAGGCATTAAAATCATTAGAGAATGCCAGAGATATAGATGATAAAAAAGAAAAGAAAGTCTATCTTTTGAAGATGCTCGGTGAATATAACGAATATGCCAGTAAGTTAGATCAGTCCTTGAGCTATTGGGAATCGCTAAAGGAATTATCTGAATCTGAGGAAGATAGGAAACTGAAAACCGAAGCATTGTACCAGATAGGACATATATACAAGGAAAAAGAAGATTATGAAAAGGCTAGAGACAACTATAATCGATCACTGGAGATCTCGAAGGAATTGGAATATAATGAAGGTTTAGCTAGAGCAAATATGGGCCTTGGATATGTTAATTGGCGTGAAGGCGACTTAAAAAAGGCTATAGAAAATTATGAAACTGCTATCGAAAAATCACAGGATGTGGGCAACGAATACATCCGAAGTAATTCGAACGTAGAGATGGGTAACGTTTATGCTCATAAAGGAGAAAGCGATACCGCCATAGACTACTACAAAGAAGGTCTGAGTTATTTCGAGAAAACAGAATCCCACAACGAGCTAGCCAGGATCTACAATAACATCGGAGACCAGTACATGAAAAAAGAGGAATTGGATACAGCTATCAACTATTTCAAAAAGGAGATAGAATCAGCTAAACTGGTCGGTAATAAGAGATGGGTAGGATGGGGATCATTCAACATGTCTGAAGCCCTGGTAAAAGCCAACGATATAGAGAAGGCTAAACATCACATAAAGAGGGCTGAGGATATCATGAAAAGCCTGGACGAAAGGATCGGTATTGCTGCTGTGTATCATGTTGAAGGTCTTATCAAAAGAAAAGAAGGCAAATTCGAAGAGGCTATCGACCTGATAGAAGAAGGTTTAGAAATGAATGAAGAATTAGATGTCCCTTTCAATATCGCTGAATTCAAATACGATCTTGGACTGATCTATAAAGATATGGGTGAGGACGAGAAGGCTAAGAACTACTTAAAAGAATCTAGAGAAACATTCACTGACTTAGGTGCAGAACACTTTCTTAGATGGATAGATGAGGAGTTAGAGGAATTGGAATAAAACATACGATTCTTTATTATGTAAAATTACGTATCAAAACCTCTCTAAAATATTCAATCAAATTAGAAAACTAGAAAAGAAAAAAAGGTTTTTTTACTCGTAGATCCAGGTTTCCTCTACTTTTGTGTAATTGTTGTATTCTGATTTATCGAAGAAAATATCGAGTTCTCTCTCTGCACTCTCAGGAGAATCTGCTGCATGAACTATATTCCTACCTATCTCTATACCGAAATCACCGCGTATCGTTCCAGGATTTGCTTCATGTGGATCGGTCGCACCGACCATCTTTCTGACCATCGATATCGCATCTTTCCCTGCAACTGCCATGGCGACCACTGGTCCGGATGTGATATATTCCAATAATGGTTGGTAGAAATCTTTTCCTTCATGCTCTGCATAATGTTCTTCAGCCCTTTCCTGTTCTATAGTCATCATCTTCATCGCTGTTAATCTGAGACCTCTGTCTTCCAATCGTTTGATTACCTCTCCGACCAGACCTCTCTGTACACCATCGGGTTTTACCATCAAGAATGTAGTTTCCAAAAGATCACCCTATTCTTCTTTCTTGATAATCTTCTTCTTACCTTCTTCTTCCTTGTCCTTCTTCTTGTATGTCTTTATCGCTTTTTCCTGCGCATGTTTCTGTGTCCACCTTGTCTCTCTTTCTTTTCGACCTAGTTCTAATAGGTTCTTCTTACACTTGTTCGAGCAAAAATAGAAGGCCTGTCCATCATTTTTTATATGGACTTTCCCTGTTCCAGGTTCTATCGGATTTCCACAAAAAGTACAGTTCCTTTTTTCTACCATACTTATCTCACTCCGATATCTTTAGCTTCTCGTGCGGTCTCTCTAAGCATCAAGATGTCTCCTTCCTGGACCGGACCCATAACGTTTCTAGTTATGATACGTCCTTCATCGGATCCTTCTAGTACACGAACTTTTACCTGAGTAGCTTCACCGGTCATTCCTGTACGTCCAACAACTTCGACAACCTCTCCAGGGATACTATCGTTATAAGGCATTTAAGACTCCTCTCGATTATTTATTTTAAATTATTAAGCTGATCTTTAAGGTCTTCGATCATCTGCTCGCCCTTTCCACCTTCAGTGATAGCAACGGATGCAGCTATATTATCGAGACCTGTTGCAGCGCCTAACTCTTTCTTGGAAGGAACGTATGAATAAGGAACATCCTTCTCATCACATAATAATGGAATATGAGCAAGGATCTCAGGTGGAGTCACATCTTCAGCCATAACAACTAATTTTGCTTCTCCTCTCTCAATAAATTTAGTTACTTCATTAGTTCCTATCCTAATCTTTCCTGTGTCACGTGCTACTTCTACTGCTTCGTATGTCTTATCTACAACGTCGTCTGGTACTTCGAAATTAACATATATTTTATCTGCCATCTTTTACACCTCTTTCAGACATGTAAACATGTCCACATATTTCATCGGTTTATATTTGCAACTCCTCTACAATGGGTGTTATATAAAAAAGTTTTTCTATCTTCTGCTTGGACTTCCTTAATTCGGTTTGTTATCTGTCTTAACCTTATATACTACTTTGGATCTCATAATCTAAATCCTTTAAATTAAGAATCTAAATAAACTATAAAGTTTCTAAATATCTATATTTGACAAAAAAGGAGAATTTTTTTATACTAGTGCTAGTGTCGATTAAATCGGTAATTATGACCAAATACGTATATTCATTTGAAGAAGGAAGCGCAGATATGAAAAATCTGCTCGGTGGAAAGGGATCCAATCTTGCTGAAATGACTCAGATTGGACTTGATGTACCACCAGGATTTACAGTAACTACAGAGGCTTGCCTAACATACCTCGATAAAGGACACATGCCCAAAGTAGTAGAAGAACAGATGAAGGAAAAGATGGATGCACTGGAAGAAGAGATGGACCAGACATTTGGTGATTCTGAAGATCCTCTTCTTGTTTCAGTCAGATCAGGTGCAGCAGTCTCAATGCCTGGTATGATGGACACTGTTCTCAACCTAGGGCTCAACGATGAAAGTGTCAAAGGATTGATAAAGAAAACTGATGAAAGATTTGCCTATGACAGTTACAGAAGATTCGTCAACATGTTCGGAGAAGTTGTTCGTGGAATTCCACATCATAAATTTGAAGAAGAGATGGATAAGATTAAAGAAAAAAGGGGTGCTGAGAACGATGTTGACCTCGATGCAGAAGGGATGAAAGAGGTCACTGAAGCTTATAAAGATCTTGTTGGAGATATCCCAGATGATCCTTGGGAACAGTTAATGGAAGCTACCAAGGCTGTCTTCGGATCATGGGACAACGAAAGAGCTATCAGATACAGAGAACTCAACGATCTACCTCACGACATGGGTACTGCAGTAAATGTACAGACCATGGTCTATGGTAACACTGGAGAGAACTCCGGAAGCGGTGTAGCATTCACTAGAGATCCGTCAACAGGTGAGAACGAAATTTATGGTGAATTCCTACAGAACGCTCAGGGTGAAGACGTTGTCGCCGGTATAAGAACACCAGTAAATATCTCTGATCTTGAAGAGATGTGGCCAGAGATATACGAAGAACTGGTAGAAGTTTGTGATATCCTGGAAGAAAAGTACAAAGATATGCAGGACTTAGAATTCACAGTCGAAGACGGAGAACTTTACATACTACAGACAAGAACAGGTAAAAGAACACCGAACGCTGCAGTCAAGATCGCTCACGATATGGCTAAAGAGGGAGTTATCAGTGAAAAAGTCGCTCTATTGAGAGTAGAAGGAAGTCAGATAGAGAAGATTCTACACAAACACATCGATCCTGATGCAGACTTAGATGAACTGACACAAGGTCTTAACGCATCACCAGGTGCAGCATCCGGTAAAGTCGTATTCGATACCGACGAAGCTGCTCTGAGAGGAGATGACGGAGAAGCTATCATATTAGTAAGACCAGAAACAACTCCAGAAGACATCCATGGACTTGCAGCCTCTAGAGGTGTACTGACAAGCAGAGGAGGAATGACTTCTCATGCAGCAGTCGTCGCTAGAGGAATGGGACAGCCGTGTGTTGCTGGTGCAGAAGAGATAGACATCGATCTAGAAAACGAGAAATTCACAGTTGGAGACACAGTCGTTGAGAAAGATGATATAATTACAATAGACGGAACCAGCGGTGACGTGATCCTAGGCGAAGCACCATTGGTAGAACCTGAATTTACACCTGAATTCGAAGAACTATTACAGTGGGCAGACGACATCAGAAAGATGGGTGTTTGGACCAACGCAGACACACCAGAAGACACTCAGAAAGCTATAGACTTCGGTGCAGAAGGTATCGGATTGACAAGAACAGAACACATGTTCTTCGATCCAGAAAGACTACCAGTCGTTCAAGAGATGATAATCGCTAAGGACAAAGAAGACAGACAGAAAGCTATCGATGAACTATTACCGATGCAGAAGAAAGACTTCAAAGAACTGTTCGAAGTGATGGAAGGTAGAACGATAACCATCAGATTATTGGACCCACCACTTCACGAATTCGCACCTACTGAAGAAGAAACTCAAGAAGACCTATCTGAAAAATTAGGTATCAGCGTAGAAGAGATACAGAAACGTGTAGCAAGGCTGGAAGAAGCCAACCCGATGCTCGGACACAGAGGATGTAGACTAGGAATCACATACCCTGAGATATACAAGATGCAGGTAAAAGCGATACTCGAAGCTGCTCAGGAAGTCAAAGAAGAAGGCACACCTGTCGAACCACACATAATGGTACCATTGATAGGAAATGTTACTGAGCTCAAAGAAGTCAAAGACGATATAGTCAAACCAGTAGAAGAAGAAGTCTTCTCAGATGGAAAAGAAGTAGACTACGAAGTAGGAACGATGATAGAGATACCAAGAGCAGCACTGACAGCAGATAAGATAGCTGAGGAAGCTGATTTCTTCTCATTCGGTACAAACGATCTTACACAGATGGGACTCGGATTTAGCCGAGACGATGTAGGAACCTTCGTACCCGAATACCTCGATAAAGGAATACTTGAAGATGACCCATTCCAAGTACTCGATCAAGATGGAATAGGACAATTAGTCAAGATGGGAACCGAAAAAGGAAGAGAGACCAAAGAAGACCTCAGTGTAGGTATATGTGGAGAACATGGTGGAGAACCAAAATCAGTCAAGTTCTGCTACAGAAATGGACTTGATTACGTGAGCTGTTCACCGTACAGAGTACCAGTAGCTAGAATAGCCGCAGCACAAGTAGTCATAGAAGACGAGATGTCCGTCGATGAAGGTATCGATGGATACTAAACCTAAAAAACCTTTTTTTCTCTTTTTAATCACTCGGTTTTTTATCCTTATCTAACGTTTTTTGAACATTATCTATAAGATTTAGATCAAATTTCTCAAGAGTAAATATTTTACAATTTAGACTAGTTATTAGTAATCATACGGTAATGTGTGATTGAATCAAGAAAAATAAAAAAGTTAAAGGATTTTAATCTACTATATTGTGATTTACTGTGGCGGTGGTTGTTGATATTGTTGTTGCTGTTCCTGCTCTCTTCTAACTTCAGACATGTCTGGTCTAACTATAAACCAGATTATTATGCCGATAATCCCTGTTACTAGACCAATTATAAGCCAAAGGGCTCCGCTTTCACCTCTTTTTTCTGCATCCTTATAAAGCCATACACCAATTGCTATCCATATGACTAATATAATTATAGGCAGAATACACAAGGATCCTGCAAGTATCCCAGCACCGAGCGCCCCGTTATCTAACGCTATCTGTGGTATCATTTCCATCATCTTTTCACCTATTTTCCTTCACCCCCATTTTTTTATAGATATTTAATTTTTATCCACTAAAATCTATTAGAAAATTATTATTGTATTATAGGATGATAATTTCTAGTCGAGTTTAAAAAAATATTTATACTCGTTAACCTCATGTTAACATACCATGGCAGACTCACTGACAAAAAGAGATAGAGAATATATGAGAGCGATATTTCTCTTAAATGGAAGTAAAGAACCCATAGGGCCTTCTCAGATCGCAAAAAAGTTCGGAGTCAGCAGAGTCGGTGTTTTGAGAAAAATGAAAAGGATAGCAAAATTAGGTATGGGTGAATATATCGAACAATCTGGTCTTCTTTTGAATTCGAAGGGTGTAGATATTGTTGAAAGGGACATCCAAAACCATCATCTTATCGAAACTTTTCTGCAGGAATCTCTCGGTATGACCTTCGACGAAGCATGTAAAGAGTCTTCGAATATAGGGGATGTCATAAGTGAAAACTTTATCGAATGCGTTAAAGACAGATTGAAAGATGATGTTGAATGTGAATGTGGGTTTTGTTTAGACCCACCATATTCTCCAGAAAAACTAAAAGAATGTCACTGGTGTAGGAATCTACTCAGTGAAGAGACTGAAAAGGAGGGAAAATCATGATCCATAAGAAGATAATCATCATAATCATAGGCTTGTTATTACTAGATATCGGGATCTACGCAGTGAACAATCAACATATTCAAAAAAATAGCGAGGACTACGAACTCAATATCGCAGTAACGATACCACCTCAGAGAGAATTTGTAAAAGAGATCGGCGGAGATAAAGTCAAAGTGACACTGATGGTACCTCCAGGGCAAAGTCCTCATTCATACGAACCAGAAACAAGTCAGATGAGAGAATTGGCCAAAGCAGATATGTACTTTAAAGTAGGCTCAGGGATAGAATTTGAAAAAACCTGGATGAGCACGATGAAAGAATACAATCCTGATATGAAGATCGTAGATGGATCCAAAGGTATAGAATTACTCAGCATGGATTCTCACGAGGTTGTTGACCACGATCACAATGATGAGGATATCGATCCACATATATGGCTCTCTCCAAAAAATGCGATCAAGATGATCGACAATCTGGTGAAAGAGATGAAAGAAAATGACCCAGGGAATGAAGATTTCTATCAAGAGAATGCGGAAGGATATAAAAATAAACTAAATGATCTTGATTCTGAACTACAAGATGAACTCGCACCTTATAAAAACGATGATTTTCTAGTATATCATCCATCTTTTGGGTATCTAGCCCATGATTACAATTTAACACAAGTTCCTATCCAGGAAGAAGGAAAAGAGCCAGGCACAAAAGGACTTGAAAATATAATAGACCAGGCTAAAGAAAATAACATATCTGTAGTTTTCATTTCTCCACAGTTCGATGAATCAAACGCTAAGACCATAGCAGATGAGATAGATGGTGAAGTTGCTATATTAAATCCTTTAGCAGAAGATTATTTAGAGAATATGGAAAAGATGAAAAATAAATTGATATCTGGATTTAAAAAGGGAGGTAGTTGATATGGCTGAACGTTCTATTGAATTAGATGATGTAACCGTTAGTTTTGGAGACTCGGTTGTTTTAAAGGATGTCAGTGTCTCTATTGATGCTGGTGAATTCTTAGGTATTATCGGTCCCAATGGTGGAGGTAAGACCACTTTACTCAAAGTTCTCATGGGTCTGCTCGAACCGGATAAAGGAAAGATAAGGATCTTTGGTAAGGACCCAAAGAAAGCGAGTGAATATATAGGGTTCGTTCCACAGTATTCTAATTTCGATGCTCAATTCCCGATAGATGTATGGAACGTCGTTCTGATGGGTAGAGTCGGAAAACTGGGATGGAAACCATTCTATTCGAAGGAAGACAAGAAAATAGCTAAAAGATCACTGAAGATGGTAGATATGTACGATTACAGGGATAGACAGATATCCAAGTTATCAGGAGGTCAGCAGCAGCGCGTTCTTATCGCTAGAGCTTTGGCTACCGAACCTAACATCTTACTTCTGGATGAACCTACGGCGAGCATCGATGAAAAGATCAAATCCAGTATTTATGATCTACTTAAAGAACTGAACGAAGAGAAAAATATAACCATAATCCTGGTATCCCACGATATAGGTATCATATCATCCTACGTGAAAAAGGTAGCATGTCTGAATAAGTACTTCATATACCATGGATCTGACGAGTTGACTCCAGATATGATAGAAGCCTCATACGAATGCCCTGTCGATATAGTAGCCCACGGACATCCACACCGCGTTTTCGAACATAAGATGCCGTCTCCTGAGGAGGATGAAAAAGATGATTGAGATGCTCCAATATCAATTCATGCAGAACGCTTTGATAGCTGGGATCCTAGCATCGATAATATTCTCGATAATAGGGACCTTCGTGGTTGTGAAAAGGATAGTTTTCATAAGCGGTGGTATAGCGCATGCTTCATTTGGAGGTGTCGGTTTAGCCTTCTACTTGGGTATCAACCCACTGATAGGAGCTTCGTTGTTCGCTCTAGTTTCATCCATAGGTGTCGGAACTATCGGTAAAAAGACTCTTCAAAGAGAAGATACAGCCATCGGTATAGTATGGGCTTTAGGGATGGCTTTAGGAGCCTTCTTCTACTATATCACACCTGGTTACCTACCTAGTCCATCCAGTTTTCTCTTTGGTAACATGTTGATGATACAACGTACAGATCTGTATCTATTGTCCATCATAAGTGTAATCATCCTAGTGATAGTTACTTTATTCTATCATAAACTTCAGGCAATCAGCTTTGATGAAGAATTCTCAGAGGTCGTAGGGATACAGACCACTGTTTTCTACTTCCTGCTCTTGATACTTGTCGCCTTCTCAATAGTTTTCCTTATCAAATTCGTCGGTATCATACTGGTGATAGCTATGCTGGCTATCCCTGCGTCTATATCCAGCGGTGTAACACATGATATGAGAAAGATAATGTTCTATTCATTCCTACTTTCACTGGCATTTGTGATATCTGGACTATTCATATCATATCAAGTAAATACTCCAGCAGGAGCAACCATAGTCATCCTGGCCGGACTAGTGTTCGTAATAGATATGCTCTACACTAAGATGATCTCAGGTAACTAAACACTCTTCTCCTCTTTCGTCTTACGGATAAACAGTATTATTCCAATAGCTATGAATATAGATACAACGATCTCTATAAAAATTATACTTTTCCAGAAAGGCTTCTCCTCTGAATTAACATCGTTGGATAAGGATTGATCATCCGTATTCCTATCGTTTCCACCAGACGTTGAATCGAGGACATCGTCCATCAGATTGATAAGATCTGTAGGGCTTTTGTAACCTTTTTCTCTCCTGATAACATCTCCTTCTGAGTTCAAAAATATCAAGGTCGGTATTGATTCTATATCATATTCAGTGGCTATGTCAGTATCTTGATAAACGTTTATCTTGATGTTTATGAATTCCTTTGATTTCTGTATCACTTCTTCATTCGGATAAACGTCCTTTTCCATCTTAACGCATGGACTACAACTGCTGGACCAGAAATCGATGAATATCGGTTTTCCCTCTGATTTAGCTTTACTAAGGCCTTCATCATATGAATACCAGTTTATTTCCTCAGCCTTCGCTGGTGATGTGAGTGGGAACAGTGCCATGATCAATAAACCAACTATAAAAATTATGAACAATTTTTTTATCATCATATCACGGTTTTGTATTTTTAATACATAAACATCAAGAAGTCCTTAATAATCTTTTCCTTCAAAAAAAGAAAAAAATGGTTTTTTATTTCAACTTTTCTAGGTATATCATCCAACCAATGTACCGGAGAAAACCTGCCAAGCTAGGGCGGATTTAGCCACCAGACTAAGGACGATATACATCTTCTCTCCGAACAGGTAATCCTTCCATTTCCAGACTTCCTTGTACTGTAATAACTGGTTCAATGCGAATATGTTGAAGAATATACCTATCGAGATGAATATCCCTATAACGAAATTGGGTATATCTACCGGAGATTCATAGTATGCTGTTAGTAGTTTAACCGCTATCGCTATCCATGGGGCTGCTCCTGCGATACATCCAAATATGAACGGTGACCATCTTGTTTTCTCTGTTTTCTGGTTATAGGCTTCCATGAGCCATCCAAATAGGATCATCGAGGCATTTACGATGAATATAGTTATCAGTACTCCCAGGTCCGTGTACCCAGTCAGCATAGCTATGATAACGATCATCAATGAGCTGCTGAAAGAGTACTCTACCCATCGAGCTTTGTTTATATGTTCCTTTAGATTCCTTACGTACCACTTATAACCGAATGTAGAAAGCGAAAAATGTGCGATCGCTGAGATAAACAGGAATGCTGCTACCGCTGGACCTAACGGTAGATCAAATAGTACAACAGTGCTCATCTCCTCTGTTCCCGGTGGTCCCATCATGTAGGAACTCGTCACTGATATGGCAAAATCTGTACTCAGATACACCATCAATACACCCTGAATAAAATGTAGTATTGCCATGAAGCCGTTAAATTTCCTCAGATTTGTAAACTTTTTTTCTTCATCATCCATTTTCTCTCCTCTTAAATACTAAATAAAAATATTAATATATATAACTTTTTACAATACGATATGCAGAATCATTAGGGACATTCGGGGGATTGTAAGGGAAAAACATATAAATATAATGTGTTGTTGCAAAGTTGATATTATGGCACAGAAACCAGGCAGTATGTACAGAGAAGTGAAGGGCCAGGCCTATACGAGAAAGGAATATATCGGCGGAATTCCGCATCTACAGGTCGGTCAATTTACTATGG
>CAYSTL010000021.1:0-18329 GCA_964433785.1 uncultured Thermoplasmata archaeon | reverse complement strand
AGAAAGGAATATATCGGCGGAATTCCGCATCTACAGGTCGGTCAATTTACTATGGGTAATCGTACCGCTGAATTTGATTTAGAGATGACTTTGATAGCTGAAGAGAAATGCCAGATAAAAGATGCTGCTCTAGAAGCTGCTCGTGTTACCCTAACAAGAGTACTCACTAAAGCACTTGGAGAAGAGAACTTCAAGGCTAAAATCTTGATCTATCCTCATCAGGTATTGAGAGAAAATAAACAAGCTACCGGTGCAGGAGCCGACAGATTATCTGAAGGGATGAGAAGTGCTTTCGGTAAAAAAGTCGGAAACGCAGCAAGAGTAGACAGTATGCAGGAAATAATCAAGGTATGGGTGGATGAAGAACACGAAGGTGTGGCTAAACAAGCTTTAAGAAAGGCTTCGATGAAACTGCCAACACCATGCAGGAAGAAAAAAGAGTTGAAAGAATAAAAATTTATTTTTAAAGGAGAACTATCCCTTTTTCCCTATATCTTTTTCTATATCTCTTTCTTCAGTTACTGTATATTTACCTTTGACTACAGCTACTGTAGCTTCTGCTTCCTTGATAACTCTTTCAGTAGTACTTCCCATGAACAGTTTGGTAAATCCTGAAAGACCATGACTGCTGATATATATCACGTCAGTATCATCCGCTGCAGCAGCTATCTGTTCGAAAGGCTTACCTTCTAATATCTTTCTCTCCAGTTCGACTCCTAATTCGTCAGCCATCTCTTCTACTTCATCTAAGATCTCATGCCCAGTAGATTTCATTCCACTCCTAGCTGATTCTTTTATGCTGGCATGATGAAGACCTTTATACTCAGCAACATCTACTACGTAAATACCGATGGCCTTAACCCCTAAAGTTTTGGCCATCTCAAGTCCTTCTTCAACTCCTCTCATCGAGTTTTTTGATCCATCTGTTGGTAATATAACTCTATCATACATAGTGAATATGGATACCAGATAAAAGATATAAATAACTATTCCTAGTTACAATTTAAACCAATACCTTTTTAAACCATATTCATTTATCACTTCAACATGACAGAGAATTCATCAGATTCACAGGAAGAATCCAACGATAAATACGGTTATGACGATCTACTAGATAGAGCTAGAGGAAAATTACCTGAAGAGATATCTCATCACGAAAGATTTCAAACTCCAGAAGTTGACGCGATGGTAGAAGGCAATACCACTATCTTAAGAAATTTTAATGAAATAGTTGACAAGATAAATAGAGATCCTGAGAAAGTTCTCAAATATCTTTTAAGGGAACTCGGAACCGCCGGCGAGAGGGAGAACGAAAGAGTCGTTTTCAAAGGTAAGATAAGTCCCAAAAAGATCCAGAATAAGCTGGAAAATTATGTTGAAAAATATGTATTATGTCCAGAGTGTGGACGACCTGACACTAGACTCGTTAAGGAAGGTAGAGTCACCATAATGAGATGTGATGCATGCGGCGCTCACGGTCCGATAAAAGGAAAGAAAAAGAAATCTTCAATATCCACCAAATCAGATAAATTAGAAGAAGGAAAGATCTACGAAGTGATGATTCAGGATATCGGTAAAGAAGGAGATGGTGTAGCTAAAAAAGGCAAGTACACTATCTTTATCCCTGGAACTACAAAAGGAGACAAAGTAAAAATAAGAATTAACCACATCAAAGGAACACTAGCCTTTGCAGAATTAGTCAACAGGTAATGATCGATGAAAAAGAAGTATCTTCCTGTAGTCGCCATAATCCTGATGATGGTGATAACACATATATTAGCTATAGGAGTAGTTAATGTATTTCCGAGTGAATACAAGGCTTTTGGAGAAGATACTCACGATCCGATAAATCCCCTTATCTACATAGGTTTCATAATATTGTTTACTGGAGCGATGCTGCTCGTAATGAAATACACCAAGGGTAATTTTCTCAAGTATCTGATCCTAGGTGTGGTCGCTTTAACGCTGTTTTATGTATTCTATCCGATCCTTTTTTACTTTGGCTATCCTCTGTTAGTCAAGATCGGTTTTGACCTGGCATTCCCTGTTTCTATAATCATAGCTATCGCATTGATGGTGCTACTATACAAGCACCCAGAATGGTATGTAGTGGACACACTTGCAGTCATAATGGGTGCTGGTATCGCAGGTATATTCGGTATGAGTCTAGCGATCCTACCTGTCTTCGTTCTACTGATCGCTTTAGCTGTTTATGATTTCATATCGGTCTACAAGACCAAACACATGATATCACTGGCCGACGGTGTGATGAAGATGAAAGTCCCAGTGATGATGGTAGTACCAAAGAAGCTCGACTATAAATTCAAAGAAAAAGAAGGTGTCATGCAGGAAGTCAAAGATAAGAAGAAAAAGCGAGATGCGATGTTCATCGGTTTAGGAGACTTCATAATACCTGGAATCTTAGCCGTTTCAGCCAGTATCTATCTACCCAGTGCATTCATATTTGGTCTATCTGCACCTCTTGTGGTGGCAGCCGGATCCATAATCGGGGCAGTATGTGGTATGCTGGTATTGATGAGGTTCGTTTTGAAGGGGAATCCTCAGGCTGGTTTACCTTTCTTAAATTCAGGAGCGATAATCGGATACATGCTGACTTATCTAGCAGTTTATAGTGACTTCTCGTTCGGCATGGTATTTCCTTGGTAAGCTCATTTTTATTACAAAATTTTATTAGTGCAGAAGAAAGATACATTAATTGATGTCCGATCAAGATAAGGTATCATCAAGATATGACTTTTGGACCCCATTCTATGATATCATAGATAACATTCCCGTGATATCTGGTCCTCAGAAAAGATGGAAAAGGTCTGCTGTTAAAGCTTTGGACTTAGAAGGGAGTGAAAAAATATTGGACATCGGTACTGGTACTGGTGAGATCTTACCATGGATCGCTGAATATCTAGAAGATGGTACTGTCATAGGCACGGATATCAGTAAGAAAATGATCAAAAAAACTAGAGACAAGATCAATAAAGAAGATCTGGGAAATAAGGTCAAAGTAGTTTACGATGATATCCAAAATTCAAAATTTCCTGATGAGCATTTTGATAGGATCATAGCTACCTTCACTTTCACAACCGTACCTGACCCAAAAAAGACTGCGGAGGAATGTAAAAGGCTACTCAAAGAAGATGGAAAGATGATCGTGTTAGATACTGGAAAACCCGAGAGATCTATCTATCTCCCGTTATTCATCCCGATGTGCTTTTCTGCTAAAGTATTCGGAAGAACTCATATGAACAGACCGATACCTAGGATACTTGCTGACATATTAAAAATTGAAAAAAAGAAAACAAATATGCTGGGTATGGTATACCAGCTAAAATGTAATAAATAAAAAAGGTTTTAGATTTTTTATTCGTTTATTCTTCCCTGTATCTCTTCTACAACATCTGGATTTCTCAATGTCGAGGTATCTCCTGCTTCTTCACCCTTCTCGAGTTTCTTCAGGATCCTTCTCATTATCTTACCAGATCTTGTCTTCGGTAGGTCTTCCATGAATCTGACTGATGCGGGTTTACCTATCGGGCCGATTATTTTCCCTACATGTCCTCTCAATTCTTCAGCCAGTTCATCAGAACCTTCTCTGCCAGATTCAAGTATCACATAGGCTATAGGAACCTGCCCTTTGACCTCATCAGGTCTACCTACGACAGCTGCTTCTGCAACGGCCTCATGGTCGACTAGGGCACTTTCCATCTCCATCGTGCTCAACCTGTGTCCAGCAACGTTCAGTACGTCGTCTATCCTTCCTACGACCCAGAAGTATCCGTCTTCATCTATCCTAGCACCGTCTCCAGCGAAGTACGTTTCCTCATCATATTCTGACCAGTACGTACTGACATATCGGTCAGGCTCTTTGTAAAGAGTTCTCAACATCGCTGGCCATGGTCTTTTAAGAACGAGATAACCTCCCTGGTTAGCTGGTAGACTGTTGCCTTCTACATCCAGTACATCAGCTTTCAATCCTGGGAACGGTTTGGTCGCACTACCTGGTTTCAATGGAGTGATACCTGGTAAAGGAGTGATCAACATCATACCTGTCTCGGTTTGCCACCATGTATCAACTATCGGGCATTCTCCACCGCCGATAACGTCTCTGTACCATTTCCATGCCTTTGGATTGATCGGTTCTCCGACTGTTCCGAGGACTTCTAGAGTTGAAAGATCATGTTTATCTGGGTACTCTCTTCCCCATTTCATGAACAATCTGATAGCTGTTGGAGCGGTATACAGTTTTGTAACACCATACTTCTCAACGATCTCCCAGAACCTATCTTTTGTCGGTGTATCTGGTGCACCTTCGTACATAACGGTTGTGGTACCATTAGCCAATGGTCCATAAACTATGTAGCTGTGGCCTGTGATCCATCCTATATCTGCTGTACACCAGTAAACATCGTCTTCTTTGATATCGAATACCCATTTATGAGTTGCAGATGTACCTGTAAGATATCCACCAGTGGTATGTACGACACCTTTCGGTTTTCCTGTAGTCCCACTTGTATACATCAGGAACAGCATGTCTTCTGCGTCCATCTTCTCAGGTTCGCATTCTGCCGATTGTTTATCTAGTAAATCATCATAGTAAACATCTCTATCCTCGTCAATCTCTACGTCTTTTCTTTCCGCTCTATCAACGACGACCACATTATCTATGGTTGGAGCGTCTTCAAGTCCTTCTTCAGCGTTCTCCCACATCTCGATTATCTTTCCTCTACGATAGTAACCGTCCGCAGTTACGAGAACTTTAGCTTCTGCATCATTTATCCTTTCCTGTAGAGCTGTTGGTGAGAAACCACCGAAAACCACACTGTGTGGCGCTCCTATCCTTGCACAGGCTAGAAGACCGATAGCTAACTCTGGGATCATCGGTAGATAGAATGTGACTATGTCACCTTTACCTACTCCTAATTCCTTTAATCCATTGGCAAACTTTGCTACTTCTTCTTGTAATTCTTTAAACGTGTATTTTCTCGTTTCTCCCTTGGGTTCACCTTCCCAGATCAAAGCTGTTTTGTCACCTTTTCCATTTTCAACATGTCTATCTACACAATTGTATGAAGCGTTAATCTTACCGTTGACAAACCATTCAGCATGTGGTGGATCCCAATTCAGGACCTCATCCCATTCCTCGTACCAATCTAATCTTTCAGCGAATTCAGCCCAGAATTCTTCATAGTTGTTTTCCGCATATTCGTAAATATCGGGATCATTCACGTTTGCTTGTTCTTTAAAATCTTCAGAAGGTGGATACACATCTTTACCTTCTAATCTTGATTCAATATGACTTTCTTCTTCTGCCATTTTTAGCACCTATATATTCTCCTGGTAATTGTTAATTGAATTACTATATAGAAAACTTTTGGTTAAAGATAGAAATTTTCTCTCTTATTTATCGACATTAGTCGATGTTCTCTTTCAACTTTTGATACTTTTCTTTATAAAGATCCGCACAGCTAGAACAGCAGAGATAATGGTCTTTATCATCCATCTTTAATTTTACAGGATCGCCTTTGATAGGTTTACCACAATAATAGCAATCTATATTTAGATCAGCATTTTCGTAGATAGGTATATCCTGTCTCTCGCCGATTAGCTTACTGACCCTTTTCACATCTATTTTCTTTATACCCTCTTTTTTTCTTATAGCTTCGAGATATGAATCGAAATGCTTGATACCACTAGAGAACATCTCTACCTTCAGTGATACACCATTTATTTCCTCAACACTGTTAGTCAATTCCATCTCTGATATCTCGGTTCCCACATGTTCCAGCTTGTTGGGTACTGTATCTATCAAAATTATGTACTTTGTCAGACCCAATTTATCATAATCTAGATTCAGTTTATAGCCTTTGATTATACCCATATCTTCAAGTTTCTCTATCTTACTGCTGATAGTAGGTGTAGATACGTCTACTCTTTTGGCTAGCTTTCTATGAGAGATCGAAGTGTCCTTCTGCAGTTCTCTCAATATCTTTATTTCGGTCTCATCTAACTCCATACTAATAAATATGGAGATTACCGCTTAAGAACTTTACTAATGTAAGAAACATATGGTTTTAATTTTACATATGTATACCAAAAAAGCAATGAATTATGAACTACATATGGTATAACGGTGTTTAAAAACCATGATGAATTATGTTCACTATAAAGATTCGATCCAAATCGTGATCAGATTTATTTCCATAGGTGATATCTATGAGTGAAGATGAGAAACAAAAGAAGAATGTTCCTATCGAAGGGATGCACTGTGCCAGCTGTGCTCAGGCTATAGATAAATCTTTGAAGGATGTAGAGGGTGTAGAAGATTCTGATGTCAGTTATGCTACTGAAAAAGCTTCGATAACCTATGATCCAGATAAAGTGAACATGAACGATATTTCAAGTGCTGTAGAGTCGGCAGGTTACTCTGTAGCTGAGGGTGAGAAGATAGAGATGCCGATAGAAGGCATGACATGTGCTGCATGTGCAAAAGCTAATGAGAAGTCTTTAGAGAAACTAGATGGTGTGATAAAGGCTAGTGTTAATTTGTCGACTGATAAAGCTACTATAAACTATATACCCGGCGAAGTCCATAAAAGGGATTTCGTTGATGCAGTCAATAAAACTGGTTACAGCGTTCCAGATGATTGGTTGAGTGAGGGTGAGACTGAAAAGAAGGACAAGGTCGAGAGGGATGTCGAGAAGGTAAGAGAATCAAAAAAGAAGGCCCTTCTAGCTTGGGGATTGACCATACCTATAATCGTTTGGATGATCCCTGAAATGTTCTTTGGATTGATGATCGGTGGAGAGGTTGCTTTCAATGTGGGTATGGTAATCTTAGCTATACCTATCTTATTCTATGCAGGTAGAGAAACTTACACATCAGCTATACGTTCATTTATCAATCTATCACCGAATATGGACGCTTTGATCATGTTAGGTACTCTTTCAGCTTTTTCGACAGGTGTGGTAGCTTCATTACATCAATTTGGTTACGCACCCAACATACTGAACTACGGTGGAGTAGCAGGTATGATCATGGCCTTCCACCTGACCGGAAGATATATTGAGAACAGGGCCAAAGGAAGGGCTTCTCAGGCTATCAAGAAACTGATGACACTGGAAGCTAAAACAGCAAGAGTTATCAGGGATGGAGAGGAACAGGAAGTTCCAGTAGATGAGATCGAGATCGGAGATATTATGCAGGTAAAACCGGGTGAGAAGATACCTACAGATGGTAAGGTCATCGAGGGAGAGAGTTCAGTGGATGAATCTATTGCGACTGGTGAATCTATGCCCGTTTCAAAAGAAGAAGGAGATGAAGTCATCGGTGCTACGATCAATAAAGAAGGTTCTTTGAAGGTAGAGGCTACCAAAGTAGGTAAAGATACCTTCCTATCACAGGTCATCAGGATGGTCGAAGAAGCACAGGGTTCTAGAGTCCCGATACAGGCTTATGCTGATAAGATCACCGCTTATTTCGTACCTGCGATCATCACGATAGCTGCAGGAGCTTTAGTTTCATGGTTAGCATTCCCTGATACGTTCCATGCGATAATTTCTTGGGCTGATGCTTTCATACCATGGGTCCAGCCTGGATTAGGTATGATCTCTTTAGCGATATACGCTGCAGTGGCAACTTTAGTGATCGCATGCCCATGTGCACTTGGATTAGCGACTCCTACTGCTTTGATGGTCGGAAGCGGTAAAGGTGCTGAGAACGGAGTGTTGATAAGAAGAGGTGAAGCGATACAGCTCATGAAAGACATCAATACGATCGTACTGGATAAAACAGGCACGATAACAAAAGGTGAACCTGGTGTTACAGATGTGGTAGGTGATAAAGAGATACTCAAGTATGCTGCATCGGCTGAGAAAAGGTCTGAACATCCGCTTGGAGAAGCTATCGTGAAGAAGGCTGAAGAACTGGAAATGTATATCCCTGATCCTGAGAAATTTAAATCTGTGACAGGAAGAGGAGTTACTGCAACAGTGGACGGAAAGGAGATACTTGTGGGAACTCCTGAATTGATGGATGAATATGGTGTACAGATCAAGATGAAGAAAAAATTCACCCAATTCCAGGAAGAAGCTAAGACAGCGATACTAGTTGCAGTCGACGGAGAAGTGAAGGGGGTTATCGCGATAGCAGACCAACTGAAGAACGATTCCAAGAGAGCTATACAGGTACTGAGAGATCAAGGACTCGAACCGGTCATGTTGACAGGAGATAATGAGAGGACAGCTAGAGCCATCGCAGATGAAGTCGGGATCGACAGAGTTATAGCAAACGTGATGCCGGACGAGAAGAGAAGTGAGATACAGAAATTGCAGGATGAAGGTGAACTGGTAGCGATGGTCGGAGATGGTATAAACGATGCTCCAGCACTAGAACAGGCTAATGTCGGAATAGCCATCGGGACTGGTACGGATATAGCAATAGAAAGCGGTGATATCGTACTGGTAGAAGGTAATCTATCGGCGGTTGTTAAAGCTGTGAAATTATCACATGCAACCTTCAAAAAGATCAGACAGAACCTTATCTGGGCATTCGCTTACAATGTTGTAGCGATCCCTATAGCGTTCGTAGGTCTGTTACATCCACTCATAGCTGAAGCAGCCATGGCTTTCTCAAGTGTTAACGTCGTCACAAACTCATCTAGGCTGAAAAAAGCTGATATAAGCATGGAAGAGGAATAGTCCTATCATTTCAACATTTTTTCAGTAAAAATATCTAACTTTGGGGAACGTTCAAGATAAAACATTTATATCCTCCAAGTAAATGTGCATTGGGATTCCTCATGTTTAAGGACAAAGAAGCAGAAGAGAAATTAGAAAAATACAAAACTCAAATTAATAAATATAAAAAGAAAGTAAAACGTTTACAGCAAAAAAATGATAAACTAGAAAATGAAAAACGAAAGATCTTAGAGGAAAAAAAGAACATACTTGAAAAACAGGATAACGAACTTGAAAATCTTATCAAAAAGATAACCCAAGGTGAACAGGCAGATATACCTGGTGATACAAGAGAGATGATAAATACGTTGGAATCAGAGATATTCAATTTAAAAGAAGAAGTTGAGGAGTTAAACACTGAGAATAATGAGCTGATAGATGAGCTTGAAGATTATAAAAGAAAAGGTAAATATGCTGTTCAGACCGAAGATAAGATAATACTTCCTGATGAATCCAAGATCAACGGTAATATAAAATCGGATGGGGGTTTAGAACTACAAGACTCAGTTATAGTTTATGGATCGATAGAAGCGGTCAGTGACATAACCATAGGTGATGATGTAGTTGTAGAAGGTTCCGTGATATCAGATACCGGGGAGATCAATATAGGTAACAACTCAGAGATCCAAGGAATAATAAAAGGTACAAAAATAGACATGGATAATAATAGTGAATCTGGAAATATAGAAAGCTCCGGAGATGTAAGTCTCAGCGAAAATGTTAAGGTTTCTAACGTCACAGCAGTTGGTGATGTGAGACTTAGTAAAGGCGTTAAGATCGATGGAAAATTAGAATATGCTGGTGACCTGAACGGAGCCAAAGGTGTGACCATCACTCAAGCCGTATTCCCCTTGTCCCGGGAGGAAGTTGAAGATGATCTAAAAGATGAAGAAGAGCTTTCGATGGAAGATACGGAGTGGGTAGAAGAAGGTGTAGACGATGAAGTCATCGAAGAGGAAATAGAAGAAGATAATGAAGAAAGTGAGGAAGAGGAACTTACCGAAGAAAAAGATGTTGAAAATCCTGAGGAGAACAAAGAGAGTAGAGTGGTTAAAAAATGAGTGATGAGGAAAATGAGATACCAGTAGAAGAGATCGATAAAGGGTTAGAGATCAGGATAGAGATCGCTGACTGGTTCGCACAGAAAAAAAGACTCCCAGGAAACACGATCGAAGGTGAAGTGGAAGCTTCTACGGATAAGGCTGTACTGATAAAAGAAGAGTGGATTCCCAAAAGTCTGATCGAGAAGGCGTATTTATTGTAAAAAGGGATATATCATAAGATCATGTTTGAAACCGGAAAAAAATTTAAGCCATCTGAAAAGTTGAAAACGGACTATTTCCTCAACCTGATTTTGATCTTATTTATTTTTATTTTGCCCTGGTATATCCCAATCTTGATCTTTACAGACCTGATCTCCTCTGTGATAACTACAGTTATTATAGCTCCGATCATCTTGTTTGCGTTATTTTGGATACCAAAATATTATGGAACCATTGAATATCATCCTACTGAAGACGAGATCAGCTGGAAACGAGGGGTCTGGTTCCAGAAAACAGGCGTTGTATCATACAATAGGATAACCAACGTTGATATCACTCAAGGACCAATCCAGAGATATCTCGGAATATCTGATATCAAGATACAAACAGCAGGTTACTCAGCTCAATCTGGCTCTTCAGCAGAACTCAAGATAATAGGTGTAGAGAATCCCGATCAGATCAAAGAATTCATCATCGATATGGTCAGAGGAAGGAAACCGACCTCAGTAGAGAGCTACGAAGGGGAAGAAGATACCGAATCTAAGATCTTGAGTGAGCTAGTGAAGATAAGAAAGATACTAGAGAAGGAAGAGTAAAGACCTCGTAAGAAAGTATTTATCGATAATCGTTTTTATGACTTATAGATGATCAGATGGGTTTTTCCACTCCAAGAGTATTTTGCAGTAGATGTTTGGGGTTCGATGCCTGTAGATATAACAGCCAGATGATCCCCAACAGCTTTATCGAAAGACTGAAACCTTACGTAGATTTCATCAATAGATGCCCGGAAGTAGAGATCGGCTTGGGTGTTCCTAGAGATCCGATCAGGATAATAAGGAAGGATGGAGAAGATAGACTGATACAGCCATCAACTGAAAACGATTATACAGAGGAGATGAGATCATTTTCTCAGAATTATTTAGAAAAATTAGATGATCTGGATGGATTCATCCTCAAAGCTGACTCACCTTCATGTGGTCCAAAAAATGTAAGGATATATCCAAAAAAGGAAAACACAGCACCTATTGCTAAGGAAAACGGTTTTTTCGCAAGACATGTGATGGATAGATACTCACACCTTGCTGTAGAAGATGAAAAGAGACTCAACAATGCCGCCATAAGAAATCACTTTCTGACCAAGATCTTCACTTTTGCTTCTTTCAGGGATGTTAAAGGATCACGGAAAATGAAGGATCTGATCGATTTTCACTCAAAAAACAAATTCCTGTTGAAAGCTTATAATCAGAAGGAGATGAGAGCGATGGGAAGGATCGTCGCTGATATGGAGGATAACTCCTTAGAAGATATTTTAGATAACTATGAAAAACATCTTTGGGATGCGCTGGATAAAGGGCCTAATTATAAATCCATCATAAACGTATTAGAAAACTGTTTAGGATTCTTTTCTGATGAGCTGAATTCAAAAGAGAAAAGACTCTTTTTGAACACAGTCGAGATGTATCGGGAAGGTAGGTCATCGTTAAAAGAGTGCTTAGCTATCATCAAATCATGGATCGCTAGATTCGATCAAGAATATCTAAAAGAACAGACCTTCTTTGATCCCTATCCAGAAGAATTAACAGAATTGATAGAATGCGCCGATAGAAGAGATTATTGGAAATGAGATTTTTTCGAAAAGAAAAATTTTAAAGAAAATCAGATCTCTTTTTCTATAGTCCCTTCTTCTTTTTCTTCTTCCCCACCTTTCAACTCTTTCAACTCTTCAGATAGTTCATTTATCCTATCGCTGGCTTTGTTCCATCTATCGATGTATTCTTCCAATTTGTTTTTCAAACCGCCTCTTCCCTCATCAGGCAAGTCCATAACTTCTTCTGAGAGGGTTTCGATAGTACCGCTTACGTTCATCATCTTTTTATCTATTCTATCTAGAGATTGTTCTATCCTTTTTATCCTTTCCAGCTTTTCTTCCTCATCTATCTCCTCTTCTTCATCCACGATACTCAACCTCAGTTTATATATAACAATGTACCAGTTTTATACCTCTGAATCTATTTGTAATTTTTCCATCTAAACCAAATCATCATATATATTTTAAAAATATCCTATTTCTTAAAGGAAATAATTATAAGTTAGTTTTTGATTATGGTTTGAAACCATGTCAAGTTTAGATTCACTTTTTAAATTAAAATCTTTGAAAAGCGACGCTAAAACAGAAGCCAGGGCTGGTTTGACCACTTTTCTTACCATGGCATATATCATAATAGTGAATCCAGCGATCCTATCTGCAGCAGGCGTACCTTTTTCAGGTATATTGTTTGCTACCGTGATAGTATCTGCAGTATCATGTATAGTCATGGGTTTAGTGGCTAACCTTCCTTTTGCCCTTGCACCAGGAATGGGACTGAACGCATTCGTCACGTACTCCTTGATCATAGGAGAAGGCGTAAGTTGGCAGACAGCTATGGGAGCAGTTGTAATATCAGGTATAATCTTCATGTTCCTATCCCTGCCAAAGATAAACGTTAGAGAAAAGATGCTGGAAGCGATACCCGAACCTCTTCGTCTAGGTGTTGCCGCCGGTATCGGGCTGTTCCTGGCCTTCATCGGACTGCAGGACAGCGGTGTCATCGTAGCTGATCAGGCTACCCTAGTGACTTTTGGTGGTATGAGCTGGTCAGTAGGTCTGTTTATAATCGGACTTATATTAACCGGATTCCTTTTATATAAAAAACAGAAAGGAGCTTTGATAATAGGAATATTATCAGTAACGGTATTAGCGTTGATACTCAATTTTGCAGATGTAGCAAGCATCGCAAGTCTACCAAATCAAGCTGTCAGAAATCCCGACACATCACTTTTCGCTGAGATCAATTTCACAGGTGTCTTCAAGATAGCTATGCTTGGACCACTTTTCACCCTACTGTTCACCGATATGTTCGATTCGATATCAACTTTCCTAGGTGTCGCAGAGGCTGGTGATTTCTACAAAGAGGATGGTAAACCAAGAAATACTGGAAAAGCATTATTCGTAGATGGCTTTGCAACAACGATATCAGGTATATTTGGAACATCTCCTGCAACGACCTACATCGAGAGCGCAAGTGGTGTTGAAGAAGGCGGTAAGACTGGTTTAACCGCAGTAATAGTAGGACTTCTATTCCTACCGTTCATGTTCTTCTCACCAGTTATAAACATGATACCACATGTAGCTACTGGAGCTGTACTAGTTCTTGTAGGACTGTTCATGGCTAAATCGATACATAAGGTCGATTGGACTAAATACGAAAATTCGTTACCAGCATTCGTGGCGATGATAGCGATACCGTTGACTTACAGTATAACAAATGGTATAATATTGGGAATAATCACCTATGTTGTGATGAAAGCACTAGCTAGAGAATTCAAAGACATACCGATAACACTGTGGTTCATATTCGGTTTCTCGATAATAGTACTATTCCTATTGTAAAAACCAATTAAAAATCTCTTTTTTTATTTTAAATATAATGAAAAATAAAAAGTATGATAAAATTAAACCATTAAAAATTTTTAAAGTCCCTGAAGTAAAGTACTAGCAATTACTCTATTTTTTTTACATTAACTGCTTTTGGTCCTTTTTCTCCTTCTTCTACATCGAATTCTACACGATCTTCTTCTTCAAGGGAATGTCCCTCAAGATCGCTTCTATGAACGAAGAGGTCTTCATCGCCCTCATCGGGCTCAATGAACCCATAGTTCTTCATATTGTTGAAGAATTTTACTGTTCCTTGCATAGAGAGTTCACCTCCTATATTATCTTAATCAACCTACCAATTTACTCCTTATATTAATGTCTTTGTGCGTTTTTCGGTAATATTGCCCTATTTAATTATTATAATTAATATTTAAGAAAAAATTAATAGGGTAAATCTATAAGGTAAAATCATGAGCAAGGTAATCGAAGTGAACAAACTAGCTAAACATTACGGCGAAGTTCGAGCAGTAGATGGTATTTCTTTTTCAGTAGATGAAGGTGAAATATTTTCGTTAGTCGGTCCAAATGGGGCGGGAAAAACTACCACTGTCGAGATTCTAGAGTGTTTGAGAAAACCGAGTTCTGGTGAAGCTAAAGTCCTTGGATATGATATAATAAAGGATGAGAACAGGATAAAGAGTGAGGTAGGTGTTATGCCTCAGGATTTTAGTACATTTGAACGTTTAACTGCTGAAGAAAACATCAAGTTATCATCCGATATCTATGGTAAAGGTGATGTAGATAAGATTTTGGAAAAGGTCGGTATCGAATCATTTAAAGATAAAAAATTCATGGATTTATCTGGAGGGATGAAAACTAGGGTTGGTATAGGTATGGCATTGATCTCAGATCCAAAATTGCTATTCTTAGACGAACCAACAAGTGGATTGGATCCACAGGCCAGAAGGGATACCTGGGAGCTGATCAATAATTTGAAGGATCTGGGTAAAACGATCTTTTTGACCACCCATTACATGGAAGAGGTGGAAGAACTAGCTGATAGAGCTGGTATCCTCATCGACGGAAAGATAAAAGTTATCGATGATATTGATTCACTAATCCATAATTATGGTGGCGGTGTAAAAGTGACTGTTCAGAAAGAAAGAGATGCTGAAGAGATCCTTGAAGAACACGCTGATGAGATCATCGATAAAAACGAGCATGAACTGATAGGTATATTCGATACTAAAGATGCCTCAAGGAAGGCCCTGATATCACTCTACCAGCACGAATATGACGTCGAGGTCAAAGAAGCAGGTATGGATGAGGTATTTCTAAGGATGGTCGGTGGTAAAATTGATGAGAAGGGGGAATTAGTATGAAAAGGATCATATCCGTTTTTACCGCTCTGTTCAAAAACTGGTTCAGGAGTAAAACAGGAGTTTTCTTCTCTCTTCTATTCCCGATGATGCTCCTGATCATATTCAGCACTGTTTTCGGTGGACAGGGGTCAGCAGAATACAACATCTATATTCAAAATAACGATATCAACGAAGACGGAACTACGACCAACATCTCAGAGACATTCATCGATTCTTTAGAATCTACAGAAACTTTCAACATAAAACGATTGGACAGAGATGTTAATGTCACTGAATATCAGCATGAAAAATCATTCGGGACCTACCGGGCACTTGTGATACCCAAAGGTTTTCAGGAGAAAGCGATGAACAAGAGCATGTCGGTACGGGCTGGCGTGATGTACGATACATTGACACGAATACAGGATATGGGTGGAGATGAGATAAATCAAAGTGAGAAGGAAAATCTGACTAAAGGTGTCAGTTCTGTCGAAAGATGGAGAAACCAAACAAAAGACATCAAAAGTGCAGAGATATTACTCCTTACAAGTGAAGGAGATCAAGCAGCACCTATCGTAAAAGGCGTTACCTACAGTGTTGTAGATACGTTCAATTCTAAGATGATAGGTGTAGAGGACAGCACAGTAGAAGTGAACAGTGAATCGATCGAAAAAAGAGACCTAGGTGCTGCAGATTATTACCTACCTGGATACATAGCTGCTTTCGTCATGACAAATGGAATAATAGGTGTCACTTCGAATGTTTCTGAGTTCAAAAGGAACGGAACATTGAAAAGGTTGGCCGCTACACCCTTGAAAAAAAGAGATTGGATCATCAGTAATATCTTGCAACAGGCAGTTCTAGCTTTCATGTTGACTGCAGTCATGATACTGCTCGGTGTTGTTCTATTCGGTGTACAGGTATATCCTGGCCCTCTAGCCATGTTGTTGATCCTATTGGGTTCTTTAGCATTCTCATCTGTAGGCATGGTCATGGGCGGTATAATAAAAGATGTAGAAGCTGCAAGCGGTGCAGGTAATGCAATCGCATTCCCGATGATGTTCCTTTCAGGTGCTTTCTGGCCGATAGAAAATATGCCTGAATATTTACAGACAGTCGCTAAAGTGTTACCGCTGTACTATTTCCATCAGGGATTGAGAAGTATAATGATACTGGACAATCCTTCAGAATCAGGACTAGCATTCGCCGTTATCGGTGGATTCGCTGTAATCTTTATAATAATAGCTATAAAGACAACTAACTGGAAGGAACTGTAAAAACCATTTAATCTCTTTTTATCACTGTTATATCATCAGATATAGTGAACTCCTCTCCCATGATGTGACATACTGAACCGAGTTTTTCTATATTCAATCGTCCGTTCTTTACTGCATCTTCTTCCGCATCTATATTTATTACTTCACCGACAAGCCAAACATGGTCTCCTGCTTCTAATTCGTCCCAATATTCACATTCTATATTGACTGGAGCTTCTTCTACACTGGGAGCTTTTACTTTTTTAGATTTTTTCTCAGTCAATTCCAATTCTTCGAATTCGCTTTTGTCTCTTGGGAGTGATATCTCAGATTTTATCCCTTTATCCATCCATCCTTCCGTTACAGGAACTATCACGAAATCACCAGTATCTCTGGCATTTAGAAGAGTATCCTTACTCTTTCCTGCAGATATCCCTATCAACGGTGGATTGAACGATACGGGGCTGACGAAACTGTAAGGTCCGATATTCGAATTACCTTTTGGTGAAACGGTCGATACACAAACTGTAGGCCTGGGTGAGATAAGACCATAAAATTTCTTTGGATCCATATCTATCGATACTATAATTAGACTAACTTCACTAAAACTTTCTGTTAGAAAAAGGAAAAAAGGTGTTTTTTCTATAGATCTTCCAGGATCTCATCGACCATATCTGTCTTTTCCCAAGTGAACTCAGCCCTATCTCTACCGAAGTGACCATAGGCCGCAGTCTTCTCGTAAATCGGTCTTAAAAGGTCTAGGTGTCTTATTATCTCACCGGGCTTTAATGGGAATTTATCTCTGATCAAATCTTCTATCTCTGCCTCAGGTATCTCGTTAGTTTCGTAGGTATTCACCAAGATACTTGTCGGCTCTGGTACACCTATCGCATAACTGAGCTGAATTTCACACTTATCTGCAAGCTCTGCTTTTACGATGTTTTTGGCTATGTACCTTGCCATATATGCGCCGGAACGGTCTACTTTGGAAGGATCCTTACCTGAGAAACATCCTCCACCGTGACTTCCATGACCACCGTAGGTGTCTACGATTATCTTTCTCCCTGTGAGTCCAGTATCACCTTGAGGACCACCAATTACGAATCTACCTGTCTCGTTGATATTGTAAGTCGTTTTATCATCTAATAACTCTCCACAAACAGGTCTTATAACTTCTTCCTTCACATCTTCTCTTAGTCTTCCCAACTTTATTTCGGGATCGTGCTGCGCTGCGATGACCACATCATCTATCCTCATCGCTTCATCCCCCTTGTATTCTATAGTGACTTGAGATTTACCATCAGGTCTTAGATATGATAATATATCTTTCTTCCTAACTTCAGCTAATCTTTTAGCTAATTTATGAGCCAGCAAAATGGGTAGAGGTATCATCTCTTTCGTTTCATTTGTAGCATATCCAAACATGATACCTTGATCACCAGCTCCTTGATCTTCCTTATCAACTCCTCTAGCTATATCAGGACTCTGTGAATGGATAGCAGTTGATACACCACAGGCTTCAGCTTCGAATCCGTACCGATGCTCTGTATATCCAATATCAGCGATCGTATCTCTGACTATCCTGTTGATATCTACGTATCCTTCACTGGTGACTTCACCAGCTACCATGACCATACCGTTGGTCAAGATGGTCTCACACGCGACCCTTGAATGAGGATCCTGTTTTAGAAGTTCATCCAGTACAGCGTCACTGATCTTGTCCGCCATCTTATCAGGATGTCCTTCAGTTACCGATTCAGATGTGAGCTGATAAAATTGCTTTTCAGGTCTTCTTTTCATGATAACATAACTCCTTTCGTATTCGAATGTTTATACATATATAACCATTTATTATTTTCTGTTTTTTGAATAATTTTCTAGTAGACCAAAATTATCCTAATTCATCTTTAAGAATCTTGTAAAATCTGTTCTTAGCGTGTTTTTCATACCAAGGATAGTGACCACATTTTTGTAATAAAAAGAAATTGAAATTGCTCAATTCATCTGATAACGGTTCTTTTACTCCTTCATAAGGATGTGGATCGTAATCACCATGGATAACTGTCAAAGGACATTCCAAACTTTTCACATGTTCTATCAGTTTGCCTTTTTCACGTAATTCTAAAAACTCATCTAATACTTTTTTATGCACTTCTGGTTGAAATCCTATAACTTCATTTTCGTGTTCTATCATATCGTATGAATCAGTTTTTTCCATCAATCTATCTAGTTTTCTAGTTATATTTTCATCGTTAAAACCTGTTTGTTCAGATAAGGCTTCAAA
>CAYSTL010000020.1:0-18589 GCA_964433785.1 uncultured Thermoplasmata archaeon | reverse complement strand
TATACAAAGGGACCAGCGGTAACACACTGGAACTTTTCAAAACCGTAGATCACAGAACCTTCAGTTACAGGGATACTCAGGTTGAGAACGGAGTCACTTATCACTATAAGATAAACGCATTTTCAGAATACCAGGAAGGAAAAATGACGGGTTTGTGTGGTACTACCCCTAGGGAAAAGAACCTCGTAGCAGATTTTACCTGGAGACCTTTTTATCCCAAAGAAGGTAACCTGATATGCTTGAAAGATCTATCAACTGAGGGTAAATATGAGATAATCAACTGGACCTTTGATATAAACAATGGCCAATACATGTTTTATAGTGAAGAATGTGTAGGACTACCAGCCGGTGTTTACCCCGTCAATCTAACTATCAGAGATAAGGTAACATCAGACTCTATTACCAAAGATATAATTGTGGCTGATGATATCTCATTCGATGTAGGACCCGGACAGGCTGATTTGAGTCCCGATTGGGACTATAATGTCAGTATATTTGTTGAATTGGATAGTAGTACTCAGTTCGTGATCTCTGACTTCCCTGAAAATCCAACTAATACTACTTTAACCGATAACATATTCCAGATAGGAAACTGTTTTGCAGTCGAAGTCAATAATTCTGGAGCAGTGATCTGGCCTATCACCATTAGGGTCTATTATCTAGATGAAGGTCTGAATGAAACTGGCGCAGACGAATATTCTCTTGAGATATATTACTGGAACGAGGATCAACAGGGATGGTTACCTGTGGAGAACGGATGCACGATCAACACTACCGATCAAAACGGATACAGCGGATATGTAGAATGTGAATTAGATCATCTAACGATATTCACTCTAGCGGGAAAAATTGATAGCATAAATCAACCTCCAACTGCCGTATGTGGAGGAGATATCACAGCTAATGTAGGCGATATAATAAAATTCGATGCTAGCGATTCCACAGACGATACAGGGATAACAAATTACACATGGATATTCGATTATGATGGAAAGACTCATCATCTATATGGGGAAGTCGTAGAATTTGAGTTCAAGAAAAAGGGAGCTTATGAAATTGAACTTTTGGTCAGAGATGATTCAGATAATACTGATTCTGATTCGATGACAGTAAAGATTGAAGAAGAAAAAGAACAGGAGATAGATTACATACTGTATTCTATCATAATAATATTGATCCTGGTCGTAATAACCACATTGATAGTTCTACAACGTAAAAGAAGAGTAAGAAGGTAAAAACCTATTCATCTTTTTCTCTATATTTCTCCTCCCCTGTATCTTTCTATATTTTTCAATATCTCGAATGAATGCATTATATCTGATCTAGTTACGATCCCTATCAACTTTCCATCTTCCAACACTGGAAATCTCCCAACTTTCTTCTTTATCATGGTCTCCCAAATATTACTAACATCGTCCCCTGGATTTACACAGACTACTTCTTTCTCCATAACATCTTTGACATCTACAGCATCTATCCTTTCATCTGGTACTTTTTTAGCATCCTGAAGTGTCATTATACCAACTACTCTATCATCTTTCAAAACAGGGAATCCTGTGTGCTGATGTTCCATGACCATATTCAAAAATTCCCTTATATTCGTGTTGGGAGATACCGTCTTTACTTCATCACTCATGATGTCTCTGATATTTACTTGATGTAAGGTTTCTCTGAGTAAGACTGTCTGTGATTCTTGTGAAGCCCCTATATAAACGAAGAAAGCTATCAGTATCAAAAATATATTCGTAAAAATTCCCAATATACCAAAAAATATAGCAAATACTTTACCTACTTCAGCAGCGATCTTAGTTGCTTTCACATATGAAGTTCTTCTAGCTAAGAAAGATCTTAAAATCCTGCCTCCATCCATGGGGAAAGCTGGGATAAGATTAAATCCCGCAAGAATAAAATTGATCAAAGCTAGGTATTTGAATATAAATATCAACTCAGTTATTCCAATAAAGTAACCAATCCCAAAACAAACTGCACCTATTCCTAAACTGCTCAGAGGGCCAACAGCGCTTATCTTCATCTCTAGATTAGGATCACTTGGGATCTCCTCCATACTGGACATCCCTCCGAAGATCCAGAGTGTGATCTCTTCTACTTTAATACCATTTTTGATACTAAGGATAGAATGTGCCATCTCATGGATAAATACACTTACAAATAGACCTACAGCCAGTACTACACCCAGTGCATAGCTTTCAAAGCCTGCCGATATGCCCGTAGGATCTACTCCTAACAATTCAGCTATCTGAAAAACATTGGCACCGATAGACCATGCTATGAAAGCTATGACGAATATCAAAGTAAAATGTAATTTTACAGGGATCCCATAGACTTTACCTATCTTGATGGAGGTTTTCATAATACTCAATATTAAGAAAGTAAAAAGTCATACTTAAATATTTTATAGAAAAATCGTCTAAAAAAGTTAAACTCTTTTAAAAATTGATCATCTATTTATTACCAAAAAACCTGTAATTAAAGTAGTTCCAAAAATAATAAAAACATCTGCTTCTTATTGTGCCCTGATCGAGTTAGTCCAAATTTAAGAGTGATATAATATGAAAAAAGTTACATTCTTAGTCTACGGATTGTTATTCCTGCTTATTACAACCTCATTGATCCCTGTTTTAGGTGATGATATTGATAAAGTATCAGATGAAATCATCCCTCAAAAAAATGGGAGTGTATACGTAGTTGTAAATTCAACAATACATGATGATCTGATATCTGATTTAAACCAATACAAGGAAGATGTCCAGAGCAGAGGTTGGGAGGTTAGTATAATCGAAAATACATTCAGTAATGCATCTTCTTTACGTCAATTCTTAAAAATAAAATATAATAATGACAACCTAGTGGGAATTTTCTTCGTTGGAAATCTGCCATATGCTAACTACGAGATGACCGATGAGAATGTAGGCTATCACAATTTTCCGATAGATCTATACTACATGGATTTAGATGGTGAATGGATCGATACAGATGGGAACGGTATCTTTGATAAGCATGAGGAAGGAAAAGGAGATCTTAAACCAGAGATCTGGTTGGGTAGAATTTGTATGAAAACTTATCTGGAAAACGAAGTTGAACTTTACAAAAATTATTTTGATAAAATCCATGATTATAGAACGAACGACCTTTCTCTGGATAATAAAGCACTTGTCTATTTGGACGATGAATGGATAGATTGGAAAAACTACGCCAGAGATTCAGTAGACGATCTTTACTCTGATGTGAAGGTTGTAACCGATAGAAACACAACTGTAGCAGATGATTACAAAAATAGGGTCAAAGAAGGATATGATTGGATCCATATACATACCAGTTCGGGTAATTCATCTGCCAGGCACGCATTCCAATATAATGATGGTTTACCTGGTAGCGGTGGTTATTTTACTTCAGGAGATCTTTATGAAAATGGTCAGAGATCACTATTCGCTAACATCTTCACGCCAAATGCTGCAAACTATACCTCTCGAAACTATCTTTCTGGATGGTATGCATTGACAGAGGACTATGGTCTAGCAAATGTTGGTACCACAACCACTGGTGGTATGTTCAATTATAAGGACTTCTATGATTCTTTATCTGAAGGAAACTCACTGGGAGAGGCTTTTAAAGATTGGTGGGATCAACATGGCGAAAGTGATAGAAGCATGACTTATGGTATGACCATAATAGGTGATCCGACTCTGATACCTCTATCCAGCCAGGACAGAGATAGGATACCACATGATCCGATAAAAATAGATGATGATGAGGAATTCAAACAGACTGCATTCGAAGAAGGCTGGAACGGTACAGGATCGAAAGATTCTCCTTATATGATAAAGAATTATGATATAAACTCTAAAGGTTCCACTTCCGGTGTCTATATCGCTAATACTACCTATCATTTCAAGATAAAAAACTGCTACATACACGACGCTATGAATCTAAAAGAACAAAAAGGAAGCGGGATCGTTTTGAAAAATATAAAAAACGGGATGATTCAAAACAACTCTATCAAGGAAAATTACAAAAACGGTGTTAATATCATCGATTCATCTGATATAGTAGTTGACGGGAATACAGTAGATAATAATCAAGATTCTGGGGTCTCTATTACGAATAGTCAAAATATATCAGTGAGTTCAAACTCATATACACAAAACAAAAAGGCAGGTATTTTACAAAAAAACTCCAATAAGATCGATATCTCTAATAATGATATCACTAGGAATATAGATGGGATCTTTATCAATAGGTCTGAAAATAATAACATCTATGATAATATAATCCAAAATAATTCGGTAGAGGGCGTCATCGTAGAAAATTCCAATTCGGTCGAATTAAAAGAAAATGAGATCTCGAAGAACAAGGGAACAGGATTACTAATCAAAAATTCAACTGATAATCTGATACAAAAAAATACTTTTGATCAAAATAATGAAGGTATAAAATTATACAGATCTGACGGAAATCAACTGACGGACAACAACATCGATAACAACCAGAGAGGGATAATCTTAGAGATGTCCACGGATATAAATATGGACGAAAACAGTTTAGAAAAAAATCATCTAGAAATACTATATGGACCAAAACATTCCTGGGATACACATTCGATAGATGAGTCCAACACTGTTGATGGTAGACCCATACTTTATTTAAAAAATAAAGATAGCGTTGAATTAGAAAAAGATTACAGTCAAATCATACTAGCAAATTGTACTGATATCAAGGTAGTGGATGAAGATATTTCCAACATATACCGTTTAGACTTAGGATACTGCGACAAGATCACTTTAAAAAATAACACGGTGAAGAACCTTGATAAAAGTGTCAGGCTTATATCTACGACGAACACAGATATAATAGGAAATTCCATACTTGAGAATGAAAGAGGGATCGTCCTTTTCAACTCAAATGAAAATACTATCTTCAACAATGAGATAAATTCTAACGATATAGAAGGGATACACATACTAAGTTCATACAATAACATCGTTGCCAATAACACGATAAAAGAAAACGAAGACGATGGTATTGAAATCAGCAATTCGCTGACAAATCTGATCAAAAATAATCTCCTGATAAAGAACAACAATTATGGAGTTAGATCAAACGGACAATCCAGACTAAATGTGATATATAGAAATTCTTTCCTCTGGAACAATGGGGCTGGCATAACATACAATGCAAAACATATACAGGCCTATGGAAATGGAGAAAGTTTCTGGAATTCCAGTAGTGGAATAGGAAATTATTGGAGAGATTGGGCATCTCCAGACAGTAACAGTAATTCGATAGTTGATTCACCCTACATACTGGACGGTGATAACAATGCGAGAGATTATTACCCACTTACAAAGTCACTAACACCTCTGATCCCAAAAGTTCAAGATTTTGATTTAAAATTTGAATCAGGAAAAGTAACACTCTCGTGGGATGCACCTTCGGAAGAAGGGTATCTCAGTATAGATGAATATTGGATCTATAGAGAAGATAGTTCTGGAACTGTATATTTCATAGGCAATTTGAGTGCCGACCGATCTTCTTTTAACGATGAATCACTGGATAAAAAAGGAACATACACATATTATGTCCGAGGGGTGAATATAACAGAGGATGAGGCTGAAGGCAGCCTACCCAGTAAAAAATTATCGATAGAATATATTCCTGAGGGAAAAAATGATTTCCCAATATATCTAATAACCGTGTCGATCGGAGTTATTGGTATAGTAGTAGTCGGTCTCTTAATTTACAGGAAAATTAAAAAAGAAGATAAATAAATATAAAGAATTATCTCCTAAATGGTTTAAGGTGCGTATGTCCCTGTCAATTTCGTCTTATCTATAACGTGACCTTTCATGGCATCCTCTAGATCATCTTTAGTCGATCCCTTACTTAGATCTAATTCAGTATCCAGAGCATACAGTTTGAATATATAGGTATGTTCTTTGTCTGGAGGGTTAGGTCCGCCATATCCCAACTTTTTATAATCATTCTTACCTTCTATCGATCCTTCAGGTGTATCATCTTCTTCTATGATCTTTATCTCTGGGTTTATATTCCATATCACCCAGTGGTCCCATATCTTTCCAGCCGGTTCCATAGCATCTGGATCATCCATGACCAGTGCTAGAGATCGTGTATTATCTGGAACACCAGATATCTCTAAAGGTGGATTTATGTTTTCGTTCGTGTATCCGTACTTCCTAGGGATTTTCTCTCCTTCTGAAAATTCTAGACTTGTTAATTTAAGCTCACTCATTTTATCACACTCCTATACAGTTTTACCATGACTTCAAATGTTAAATGGTGAGTTAAGTTTAAAAATATTTCTCATCTTAGGTAATATTTAAAACCAAAATTCCTAACCTTTTGATATAATCATTCCTAAAATAAATAAGTACTTATATGGTTTATTTTATGGGAAAGGTAAGGTAAACCTATACCCATGGCGAACAAATAATTACGATTTATGTATTAAAATGCTCTATTAATAAACTCCTTAACCATGGGTTATATAAACAAGATAAAATATGAACTTAATATCAGAGGGAATTAAAATGGAAAAGAAAATGGAAGCAATGGATGGTAACACAGCTGTTGCAAATGTAGCCCACAAGCTGAATGAAGTGATTGCTATTTATCCGATCACTCCATCTAGCCCAATGGGTGAGATAGCAGATGAGAAATCCGCAGATGGTGAAGAAAATATCTGGGGAACAGTACCGAAGGTGACCGAATTACAGTCTGAAGGAGGCGCATCAGCTGCGATCCATGGTGCGTTAGCTTCAGGATCACTAGCTACCACATTTACTGCAAGCCAGGGATTAATGTTGATGATACCCAACATGCATAAGATAGCTGGAGAATTACTACCTACAGTTTTCCATATCGCATCTAGATCACTTGCTTGTCAAGCACTTTCTATCTTTGGAGACCACAGCGACACCATGAACACAAGAGCTACTGGATTCTGTATGATGCCTTCAGGCAGTATACAAGAAGCACAGGATATCGCTATGATATCCACCGCTGCGAGCTTAGAATGCAGCTTACCATTCCTACACTTTTTCGACGGTTTCAGAACAAGTCATGAGATCAACACCATCGAAGTATTGGAAGAAGATGTCATGGAAGAGATGATGGAAGATGAATACGTCCATAAACACAGGAACAGAGCACTTTCACCAGAACATCCGATGATAAGTGGAACTAGTCAAAATCCTGATGTTTATTTCCAGGGTAGAGAAAGTGTAAATAAGTATTATGAACAAGCACCAGAGATCGTAGAGAAGTACATGAAAAAATTCAAGGAATTGACGGGAAGAGAATACGAATTATTCCAGTATCATGGTGCTGAGGATGCAGAAAAAGTTATAATATTGATGGGTTCAGGTACTGAAACAGCAGATGAAACTGTTGACTTCTTAACAAGTCAAGGAGAAAAAGTTGGTGTTATCAAAGTTAGATTGTACAGACCATTCAGTACGGAGCATCTTGCCGAAGCATTGCCTGAAACTGTAAAAGGCATCGCCGCGTTAGATAGGACTAAAGAACCTGGAAGTCAAGGTGAACCACTCTATCTCGATGTTGTTTCTGCAGTTGATGAGATGATGGAAGAAGGAATCGCTCCTTTCGATGAGAGACCAACGATAGTTGGTGGAAGATACGGTCTATCTTCAAAAGAATTCACACCTGGTATGATAGAAGCGGTCTTTGACAACCTTGATAAAGAGGAACCAAAGAACCACTTCACAGTAGGAATCCACGACGATGTAACAGACACCAGTTTAGAATGGGATAAAGACCTCAGTAGAACATGCGGTCAATATCATGAAGCTATGTTCTGGGGTCTTGGCTCGGACGGAACCGTCAGCGCCAACAAGAACAATATCAAGATCATCAGTGAATCTACAGACATGTATGCACAGGGTTACTTCCAATACGATTCTAAGAAAGCAGGGAGTAGAACTACGAGCCACGTGAGGTTCTCTGATTACCCGATCCAAAGTACTTACTTATGTAAAGAAGCTGACTTCGTCGGATGTCACAATTGGGCATTTATCGAGAAGTATGATATGTTGAAATCCCTAAGAGAAGGAGGAACTTTCCTGCTCAATACACCTTATGGACCTGATGAGGTATGGGAAAAATTACCTAAGAAGGTTCAGAAACAGTTGATAGAAAAGGATGCAGAATTCTGGGTTATAGATGCTCATGATATAGCTGAGGACCTTTATCTAGGTGCCAGGATCAATACAATCATGCAGACGGCGTTCTTCAAGCTTGCTGATATAATTCCAATAGATAGAGCAGTAGACCTTATCAAAGAATACATCGAGAAGGCTTACGGAAGAAAAGGTGAAGAAGTTGTTGAAAAGAACTTCAAAGCAGTGGACAGAGCTCTAGACAATCTACACAAGGTTGAATATCCTGATGAACCAACTCATGATAAAGAGATGCCGCCAACAGTGCCAGAAGATGCTCCTGAATTCGTTCAGGATGTAACTGCACAGTTGATGGAACTTGAAGGTAATGATCTACCTGTTTCTAAGATGCCAGCAGATGGACAGTGGCCAACTGGTACGACACAATACGAAAAGAGAAACGTTGCTACCAAGATCCCTGTTTGGGATGAAGATCTATGCATCCAATGTGGTCTTTGTAGTTTTGTATGTCCACACAGTACTATCAGGATGAAGATATACGATGAGGAAGAGCTAGAAGATGCTCCAGAATCGTTCAAAGCAGTAGATGCTCAAGGTAAAGACATGGATGGAAAGAAATTCACAGTACAGATCGCTCCGGAAGATTGTACTGGATGCGAGCTTTGTAGAAATGTATGTCCTGCTAAGGACAACGACAATCCAGAACACAAAGCATTGAACATGGAACCACAGTACGAGATAAGAGAAAGAGAAGCTGAGAATTGGGACTTCTTCAGAGACCTACCACAAACTGATCCTGAGTTAATCAATAAGAAATCTGTTAAAGGTAGTCAACTGTTACAACCTTTGTTCGAATTCAGCGGAGCTTGTGCAGGATGTGGTGAGACACCTTACGTAAAACTGATGACACAACTATTCGGTAACAGAGCCATGATAGCGAACGCCACCGGTTGTTCAAGTATATGGGGCGGTAACCTACCAACAACACCATATTGTAAAAACGAGGATGGTTTCGGACCTACCTGGACTAACAGTCTGTTCGAAGATGCAGCAGAGATAGGCTATGGATTTAGATTGACCACAAATAAATTGAAAGAGCAAGGAGAGGAATGGTTAGAAAAGGTAGACTACGTACCTGAGGATCTGAAGAACGACATACTCAACGCTGACCAATCTGATGATGATGGAATCAAGAAACAGAGAGAAAGAGTAGAAGAACTGAAGGAACTTGCAGAAGAAAATGACGACGACCAGATGAAGTCTTTAGCCGATTTCCTTGTCAGAAAATCTGTATGGATCTTCGGTGGAGACGGCTGGGCTTACGATATCGGATACGGTGGACTAGACCACGTGTTAGCATCTGGAGAGGATGTCAACGCACTCGTTCTTGATACAGAGGTTTACTCCAATACTGGAGGACAGATGTCCAAAGCAACACCAAGAGGTAGTACAGCTAAATTCGCAGCAGCAGGTAAACCACTGCCAAAGAAAGACCTAGGCATGATGGCTCAAACCTACGGATACGTATACGTAGCACAGGTTGCTATGGGTGCAAATCCAAATCAAACCGTAAAAGCCTTCATGGAAGCAGAAGCCTACGATGGTCCTTCGATCATAATATGTTACAGTCCATGTATCGCTCATGGAATAGATATGAGCAAACAGTTAGAAGAACAGAAGAAGGCTGTTGAATCAGGTCATTGGCTCTTATACAGGTACGACCCAAGAAGAAAAGAAGAAGGCAAGAATCCACTACAGATAGATTCAAAAGAACCATCGATGCCGATAGAGGATTACATATATGATGAGAACAGATACAGAGTTCTCAAGAAAACAGATCCAGAAAGAGCAGAAAGACTCGCTAACCTTGCACAATCTGATGTTGATAGACAGTGGAATCTTTACAAACAGATGTCCGAGATGGACTACAGTTGGGCTGCAGAAGACAAGAACGAAGAATAAACACAAAATCAAACCCTTTTCTTTTTAAATTTTCTATTTTCCAATTAATTTTGAGCAAAACACCCATATATCATCACTCATAATGCTGCTAACATGTCTTCCGAAAAAGAAGAGATTATCAGAAAATACGCTTTGAAAAATGCGGTCAAATTCGATGGAGAAGCCACTTTAGGGGCAGTGATGGGAAAGGTCATGGGTGAATGTGATAAATGCAAAAAAGACCCAGCAGGTACGAAGGAACTAGTTAACGAAATGATAGAAGAAATCAATAAGATGACTTTAGATGATCAAAAAGAAGAATTGATGAAGATAATGCCCGAATTTTTTGAGGAAGAAGAAAAAGAAGATAGAGACACTTTACCGGAAATTGAAGCTGATGATGTTGTGATGAGGATGGCTCCTTATCCTTCAGGTCCTCTACATATAGGGAATGCTAGGATGGTATTGTTGAATGATGAATATGTAAAAAGAAATAATGGTAAATTGATTCTGTTCTTTGACGATACCATCGGATCTGAAATGAAGAAACCTCTTTCCGATGCATACGATATGATCAAAGATGGATTAGAATGGTTAGATGTAGATTGGCATGAAGTTCATTATAAATCGGAAAGGATGGACATTTACTATGAATATTGTGAAAAGATAATAGAGATGGGTAAGGCCTACGTATGTGAATGTAGTGCTGAAGAATTGAGAGAGAAGAGGGAGAATGGAGAAGAATGCGAACATAGAAACAGAAGTGTTGAAGATAATCTAAAGCACTGGAAAGCTATGTTAAACGGTGATTTCGACGAAGGTGAAGCTGTGGTTCGTCTCAAAACGGATATGCAGCATCCTGATCCAGCCTTTAGAGATAGAGTCTTATTCCGAATTTCAAATGCGACTCATCCCCGTGTAGGCAATAAGTATCACGTCTGGCCGCTCTTAGAATTTTCTTGGGCAATAGATGACTATCTGTTAGGTGTGACCCACATCCTCAGAGGAAAGGACTTGGTCATCGAAGATAGGATGGAAGAATACATCTGGGATATCTTCGACTGGGATGGCGGTGAATTTTTACACTATGGTATGCTAAGATTGAAAGATATCAAACTCAGTAAAAGTGAATTCCAGCAGCAGCTTAAAAGAGGTGAGCTGAACAGCTGGAACGATCCTAGAACATGGTCATTACAATCTTTAAGAAGAAGAGGTATACAGCCTGAAGCCGTCAGAGACTTCATCTTAGACTTCGGTATGTCGAGTACGGATATCGAAGTCCCTGCTTCCAAACTTTACGCCAAAAATCGTGAAATAATCGATCAGGAAGCTAATAGATACTTCTTCATCCCGGAACCAGTAAAGATAGAACTTGAAGGAGAAATGGATTTTGATACAGCAGAGATACCCAGACATCCAGACCATCCGGAAAGAGGAAATAGAAAATTGAAGGTTGATAAGGAAGTATACATACCAAAGAAGGAATGGGAAGAGGGTCAAGGTGAAGAGATAAGATTGAAGAATTTCTGTAATATAGAACTTGACGGTAAAAAAGGAGAGATAACCAGCTTTGGAAATAAAGATATCATAAAGATACAGTGGCTGTGTAAAGGTTTTGAAGGCTGTATCGAAAATACAGATGGTTCTATACAGGAAGGGATGATAGAGGACAATATAAACGAAGCTAAAGAGGGAGATATCATACAATTTGAAAGATTCGGCTTTGTAAAGATCATCGATAAAGAGCCTTTCTTGGCCTCTTTTGCTCACAGATGATAAAATATTGATAATCAACGATAAACATTATTTATAACGAATTAAACTAAGCTAAACAATGTCGCCTATAGATATCAAAGATCTAATATTAATTCATTTAGAAAGTTTTGGAGAATTTAAAAGTGAAGAAGAAGTACCCTACAAGATTACACCTAAAGGGATCACAGAAGCAGTCGGTATGAGCGAAGGGAAACCATATACCAAAATAAACGAGTTGGAGGAAAATGGTTTCATCGATGAAAAAAAGAGATATATTACCGGACAGGACAGAAAAAGAAACGTATATTTCTTAACAGAAAAGGGTAGTGAAAGGGAAAAGAAGGTCTGGAATAAGATCAAAGATGAAGAAGTGACCTTAAAAAAGGAAGATGAAGAAAGAGATATCTCATTAAAGAAATCTAAAAACTTTGTAGAAGGCAGAAATCCAGCAGTAAAGATCCTGAGCAATATCGATGATGAAGGAGTAGTTAATACAGAAGAGATCGGTGCTAGTGATGTTTTTGTCGGTAGGGAGGAACCCTTAAAGAAATTACGCGAAAATCTAAAGAATGTAAAGAATAGCGGGAGTTTTTCTGTATTAGTCGAAGGTGAAGCTGGCATCGGTAAAACAACACTGATACATCATCTTAAACCGTTTGCAAAAGAATTAGGGTACAAATTCCTCTCAGGTACCTGTCAAAGTGAAATATCCGATCCATATCTACCGTTCAAAGAGGCTTTTTCTTCCTATATAGAATCTGATGAAGAAACAAATAGAGGGGGAAGCATGGCCTTTTTAGGAACGTCAGGGGGACAAAAAGTTAAAGATAAGAATATGTTCGATTCTCAAAAGAAAGCTACATTTTATGAAACTACAAAATATGTGAGAGAACTAGCAAATCAAAATCCTTTGCTTGTATTTTTGGATGATCTACAATGGGTGGATAGAGCGACCTTAGATATACTCACATATATGAACGAAAAACTGGAAGATGCGCCTGTCTTTTTTATAGGTACATATAGACCAGAAGATATCACAGATGATCATCCACTACCAGAAACGATCCATAGACTAAGAAGAGCAAAAAAAATTGAAAAAATAGAGTTGGATCCTTTGGACATGGAGAATACAAAGGAAATAATCGAAGGATTGATAGGTACATCCGAAATTCCAGATTATTTTATTGAAAACTTACATAAAAAAACAGAAGGGAATCCTTTATTCGTAAAAGAAAGTATTCAGCAGATGCTTGAAGAAAACTTGATCGATCCTAAAAATGATAGATTCCCTGAAGAGGAAGATGACATCCTTATCTCTGACCTGATCCAAAATGTTATCGAAAGAAGGATAAACAGACTTGATGATGACACGATAAAGATTTTAGAGATAGGCAGTGTGATCGGTGAAAAAATAGATTTCGAACTGCTAACTGAGACATCCAAAATGGATGAAATAGACCTGTTAGACCATGTTGACATGCTGATCGGGAATCAACTATGGGTCGAAGGGTCTGACCAGGAGGTATTCTTCTTCTCTCACGAGCTGATAGAAGATACCGCTTACAACAGGATCAAAGGATTGAAGAAGAGGTTGCTTCATAAAAGAGTTGTTAAAAATATGGTAGACCTTTTTGAAGGTCAATTGGAAGAGAAATCACCGAAACTAGCATATCATTATGAGAATGCGGAAGAGTATTCTAAAGCTCTTGATTATTACATCAAAGCTGGTGAAAGAGCTGAAGGGTTGTACGCCCATGAAGATGCTGTAGAGATGTACAAAAAAGCTCTTGGAATGAGTGAAAATATAAGTGAGGACAAGGTCGATCAAATAGAAATATTACAGAAGATCGCAAAGGCACATTCTATACTAGGTAACTATGATAAAGATAGAAAATATCTGAATAAAGCTCTTGAAAAGGCAGAAGATGAAGAGGAAAAACAGACCATCCTTAGAAAGATATGCGAATCCTATTACGAGCAGGGTAAATACGAACAATCTTTAGAATATATAGATGAAGGTCTTTCAAAGTGTGAGAATATAAATAAAGAAAAATCCAAGCTGCTCAGTATAAAGGGATGGACATATACTCAAAGAGGAGATTATGATCAGGCGACAGAGATCTTCGATGAAGAGAAAGAAGTTGCTGAAGATTTGGATAGCGAAAAGGAGATAGGACAAGTCTACCATGACCAGGGAACTGTAGCTTTACAAAAAGGTGAACTGGACAAAGGCATTGAAAAATTAAAAAAGGCGATCGAGATAAGAGAACAGTCTGATGAAAAGCAAGAATTATCGAAATCTCTAAACAACGTAGGTATCGCTTATTTCAATAAAGGAGACCTAGAAAAGGCTGAAGAGAATTATCAAAAAAGCCTAGACATCCTTGATGAGATAGGAGATAAACATGGATATTCAACCACTCTGAACAATCTAGCAGGTATATACTCTAAGAGAGGCGATCTTCAAAAGTCCATCGATGCATATGAGGAAAGCCTGGAGATTTCTAGGATGGTCAATGATAAACATGGAGAAGCAATTTCTCTTGGAAATGTTGCTGGATTGTACATGGAGATCGGGGAACTAGAGAAAGCATCAGAGTATCTGGAAGAGGCGATAGAACTTAAAAAAGAGATCGACGATAAACATGGATTGTCTGTAGACCTTACTAATAAAGCTACTGTCCATAAAAAGAAAGGTGATATAGAAAAGTCTGAAAAGATCCATAGAGAAAGCCTAGAGATATCAGAGAAAATAGGAAATCGAAGAGGGTCCTCTATTTCATACACCAACCTATGTGATATCTACACATTGAGAGGGGAGTACAGCGAAGCTGAGAAATTTATAACCAAGGCTAAAGAATTAGCAGAAGACATTGGAAGTAAGGATACTCTCTGTTATGGCTTGGATGGATTAGCTAAAATCAAAAGATTTGAGGAGAACTGGGAAGATTCTATACAAACTCATGAAAAAGGTATAGAGATAGGTAAAGAGATCATCGATAAAGAAGTCACAACTCTAAATCAGGTAGGTCTAGCTGAGGACTATCATGCAAAAGGAGATTACGAGAAATCGAGAGAGATAGCTGAAGGCGTCTCAGATGAACTAGAAGATATTAATTACCCCAGTATTTCTATCAGGTGTAACCTAGTATTAGGTAAATCCTATAAAGAGCTGGATATGGTGGAGGAAAGTGAAAAATACCTTGAAAAGGCTATAGATGAAAGTAAACAGATCAGTGATATAGTCTGGGAAGCAAAATCATTGTTCGAAATGGGTCTATTGAAGGAGAAAGAAAATAAAAAAGATGATGCATTAAAATATTTAGAAGAATCTCTTGACCTATTCAGTAAAACAGGTATATCTAGATGGATCGATAAAGTAGAAGAAAATATCGATAATATATCCTGAGGGTTGAGATAAAATATGATCCAAAAATTAGATCTAAAGGACAAAATAATCTTATATCTCAGCGAGAGGGAGAATCAAGATAAGGATATAAATGATAACTTAGATGATTTTAACACTTATACAGATAAAGATAAAGAGGGCATAAAAAATATCATAAAGAAGTTAGAAAAAGATGATTTTATAGAGGAAATCGAAGATAAGGAAGGGATCCTTGGTAAAAAATTGACTGAAAAGGGCAAAGAAAAACATGAAGAAGTCTGGAGTAAAGTTAAAGACAAAAAGTATCTACTATCAGATGACAAGGACAGTATAGAACTCAGTTTATCAGAAATAACAAGAGTGATCGAAAAAAGACCGATACTCGATATATTGAGTAATGTTTCAGAAAATGGAACCATAAATTTCGAAAGAAAAGACAAAGATAGAGATGATCTGGTAGGTAGAGATGAAGAGCTAGAAAAATTAGAAAGGTCAGTCGATAAATTAAAAGATTCTAATGGAGCTACACATTTTATACTCGGGAGTACTGGAATAGGAAAAACACGTTTATCGATCGAGATAAAAGACATGGCGGACTCTAAAAATATCGATTTTATAAGAGGTAGATGCAGTATCGAAGAGTACAAACCCTACAAACCTTTCAGAGAAGCCTTAAACAAATTTATAGAATGCGGGAGAAAGATAGACGAAGACAGAAACATGGTAGTCAATTCAAATGAAAAGGACGTTAATATAAAGGATAAAGAGATGTTCGATGCATTAAAAAAATCCACTTTTTTCGAGACTACACAATATCTAAAAAGATTATCATCACACAGACCTCTGGTCATATTTTTAGATGATCTTCAATGGGCAGATAAAGGTAGCTTAAATCTTCTAGATTATATGACTGACAGATTACAAGATGAGCCAATCCTGTTCATATGCACCTATAGACCTGGAGATGTTCCGAGTAAGCATCCATTAAAAGAAACTGTGAGAAGGATGTCAAGAAAGAAGACGTTCAAAAAAATAGAATTAGATCCTCTTGAAAAAGAAGAGATATCCAAGCTGATAGAGAATATAACTGAGATACATGATATCCCCCATTCCTTCGTAGACCAGATGCTAGAAAAAACAAACGGAAATCCCTTATTTATAAAAGAAAGCATAAAGCAGATGCTGGAAGAAGAGATAATAGATAAAGAAAATGGCAAATTCCCTGATCCTTCAGACGTGCTATTGATCCCTGATCTTATAGAGGACGTTATTAAAAGGAGGATAGCACATTTTGAAGACGAAACCAGAAAGATATTACAGTTGGGGAGTGTTATAGGAAAAAGAGTTCCTTTCGATCTTCTAGTCAAAGCTTCTGATATGGATGACCTGGAACTGCTCGATCACATAGATACATTGATAGATAGTAATTTATTGTTTGAGGAATCACAGGCTGAAGCTTTCTGCTTTTCTCACGACCTGATCGTAGATACTATCTATAATGGAACTGGCAGATGGTTGGAAAGAAAATTGCTACATAAGCAGGTTGGAGAAGCATTAGAGGAATTACACGAAGACGGGGTAGAAAATAAATATTCTACCCTTGCATATCACTTTAGAAAAGGAGAAGAATTCTCAAAATCATTCGAATATTACGTCAAATCCGGAAAACAGGCAGAAAGCGTTTTTGCCCATGAAGATGCAATTGAGAAATATAATGAAGCACTAAAATTGACATCTAAAATAGAGGACCTAGAAGATGAAAAGATATTCTATTCGATGGAAAAACTGGCCGACACATATTCAATAATAGGAGACTATAAAAACAGCAGAGATTACTTTAAGCAGGCTATCCCCAAAGCTGTTGATCCAGAGGGAGAAAGAAGGATATATAGGAAGATAGCACAAACTTGGACCGATCAGGGTGAGTATGAAAACGCAATAAAAATAATCAAAAAAGGATTGAATATAAATGAAGAATTGGTCGACGAAGAGAGTAATCAATCAATTTCACCAGAGACATGTAAACTATTGAGTCAAAAAGGATGGGCAAAAAGGAGACAGGGTAAATTTGAAGAGGCTTATGAAATATTCAGAAAAGAACTTGATATGGCAGAGGAAGTAGGTGATAAATCTTACATGAGTCAGGCTTATCATGACCTTGGAACCTCCGCAAAAAGAAATAAAGACTATGAAAAAGGCATAGAATATTTAGAAAAAGCAATAGAGATAAGAGAGGATATCGATGATAAAAAAGGTTTATCTAAATCATTGAACAATCTTGGAATATTGTATCATCAATTAGGTGATTTGGATAAAGCCTCTGAATATTTTGAAAAAAGTTATGAGATCGATAAGGAAACTGGTAGAAAAATAGGGGTTGGACGTTCGTTACACAATCTCGGTCTGCTATATCAAAATAAAGGAGAATTAGAAAAATCAAAAGAATTTTACAATAGAGGCATTGACATCAAAACTAAGATAGGTGATAAACATGGTATCAGTAGAGTAGAAAACAGTTTAGGATTACTTGAAAAAGAAAAAGGTGAATTTAACAAATCTATAAACCATCTTAATAGATGTATAAAGATTTCAAAAAATATAGAGGATTATTTTACTCTCTCAATGGGTTACAATAATCTTGCTGAAGTTTACATACTGAAGGGAGAATTAGAAAAGGCTGAAGAGTTTTCCAAAAAATCATTAGATACCGCAAATGAGATAGATAACGATGTACGTAAAAGTCAGTGCTTCAGCGTGTATGGGAAGATACTAAGATTAAAAGGAAATGTTGAGAAATCTATAAATAATCACGAAAAAGGAATAGATATTGGACTTAAATTAGATTATAGGGAAGGAACCACTAAGAACTGGCTAAATCTAGCAGAATCCTATATTGTTAATAAAAATTATGAAAGTGCAGAGGAACAACTAGAACTTGTTGATGAAAAAGGGATAGATACCCCTGGATTTAGAACAAAAAAGAACATGGTAAAAGCGATTTTATTGAGAGAAACGGGAAGATTGGATGAGTCAAAAGAACTATTTGAGAATACCCTTGATGAAATTAAGGAAATAAATAAAAAATACAGAGAAGCCGAACTCTACTATGAATTAGGTATTTTAAAGAAAAAACAAGATGAAGCTTCAAAAAGTGAAGAATATATCAAAAAGGCATTAGAAATGTCTAAAGAGATGGATATGAACTTATTAAAGAAAAAAAGCGAGGAATCCTTAAAACACATCTCTGACAGTGTATAATAGTCTCTGTTTGTTTCTGTTCTATATCACACACAGAAAAAATAATTAACATCCCTTTTTATGTCTTTAATAT